>JBEPXF010000009.1:0-25882 GCA_041642075.1 Fodinibius sp. | reverse complement strand
AATGCCGTCCTCTATGATCCGTCTTTCTGCCGGACGAGTAGATATGAGTATGGAAGAACAGGCTCTCTGTTTCATGGCCGGAGCTAATTCGATTTTTTCGGGAGAAAAGCTATTAACTACGGATAACAATAATCCGAGCAAAGATCGAAAAATGTTCGTTCTCTTGGGCTTAACGCCACGAGAAGCATTCAAAGATGCCAAAGAAGAACATCTTCCTGAATACAGGTAGTTTTTAAATATAGGATCAAGATTTTATTAGAGGTAAATGATAGAATAAAACAATTTGTTATTCCTTTATATTTATGATATAAAATTATTCCTACTATTTGTGTGAATATCTATGCAAACAGCAAAAAAAGCAGCTGAAATATTAGTTTGGGTTTTAATCTGTAGCCTGGCCGGCATATTTGGGGCACAATTTGATCCAGGAAACTGGTATGACCTGCTGCAAAAACCTGCCTGGACTCCTCCCAACTGGATATTTCCCGTTGTATGGCCCATACTTTATGTTATGATGGGCATATCTGCATGGTTTATTTGGAAATCTGAAAAGGTCTCTCTCACCCAGCCCGCTTTTATCTGGTTTTTCCTCCAACTTTTGTTAAACGCTCTGTGGTCTTGGTTATTCTTTGGAATGAATCTGATTGGAACTGCTCTTGCTGAAATCCTATTGCTCTGGATAGCCGTTGTTTTTACTATTTTCCTCTTTTGGGATAAAAGCAGAGTAGCTGGACTACTATTAATCCCCTATCTCCTCTGGATGACCTATGCTTCTGCACTTAATATGGCTATTTGGCAGTTAAACTAGAAAATTGAAATTCTAAGAAAGTGAGCACTCAATACGATTATATTATTGCAGGAGCGGGTGCAGCGGGTCTTTCACTAGCCTGGCAAATACTCCATTCCCCTCTCAAGGATAAAAAAACCCTTATTATCGACAAAGATTTAAAACCCCAAGATGATAAAACGTGGTGTTTTTGGCACTCAGACCAACCTCCCTTCCAGAAGATAATACATAAAAAATGGTCCAGGGTAGAAGTAGAAAGTGCAGGTGGATATTCCAGCCAATCTCTCCAAAGATATCCCTATTATGCATTAAAAAGCTATGACTTTGAAAAAAAGATTGTAGCAGCTATTAAAGATAGTCCCTCCTTTAATTTTTTGGAGTCCCCTATACAAAAACTTTCTACTGATCCAGATTCTAAGAAGGCCTACCTTCATACCCGTGAAGATACATTTGAAGCGTCCTATATTTTTCAAAGCTGTTTTGATCCCTTTAAAATTCACGAATCTAATATCAGGTATCCACTCAAACAACACTTCCTGGGATGGGATATTATAACCAACACCTCTGTATTTAATCCCGATGTCTTTACGCTTATGGACTTTGACCATTCATTTTCTGAGGGGATTGCTTTCACCTATTTACTCCCATGGACACCGACTACTGCACTTTTGGAATACACTGTTTTTTCAAAAAAGGTCATATCCCAAAAAAAGTATGAAGAAAAGCTATCTGCTTATCTTTACAAACGTTATGCTTTAGAGCCGGATGATTATCAGATTAGGCGGAAAGAATACGGGATCATCCCGATGGAAGATCGACCTGACCTTCCCTGGTATATGCCCCAGATCATGAACATTGGTACACAAGGAGGAGTCACCAAGCCCTCAACCGGGTATACCTTTATGCGTATTCAGGATCAGGTCCAAAAGATCGTTGAAGGATTAACTAATGATAATAAACCCCGGATTTCCTCCCCCTCCAAATTTCGATTTAAAGCCTATGATCTTTGGTTACTTCATATCCTATATAACAATCCCAATGAAGCGGTTAATGTTTTTAAAAAGCTGTTCAGGAACAACACAATGGATGAAGTTTTTTGTTTTCTCAATGAAGACTCAACGCTACGCGAAGATTTGCAAATCATGACTAGTGTTCCCTATCGACCTTTTCTTAAGGCAATATGGAAAAGCAGAAAGAGACTGATGGAAATCCGAAGACTAAAATAAGCTATCCGGATTTATGAATAGTTCTGTGAATTCCCAAAGAGGTAGCCAAAGGGTTTAAGCTCCTCAATTTGATCAAAGATATGCTTCAAGACACCGATAAAAGGCACAACCAAAATCATTCCGGAAATACCCCAGAGTTCAGCCCCAACCAACAGAGCAACCAACGCTACCATAGGATTTATACTGACTCTTGACCCTAAAACATTGGGGGAAATAAAATTTCCCTCCAGAAACTGTACAATAGCGAACACGGCAACGACTCCCAATGGTGTCAAAAGTGATTCCGTAAATAGCAGGGCAAAAATTATAGCGGGTAAACTACCGATAATAATACCGATGTAAGGAATAATAGCCAGAATAGAAGCAAAAACGGAAAAGAATAAGGCATGCTCTATTCCAATTATCCACAATCCGATCGCATTGAGTATGGCTAATAATGTTATGACCGTCATCATACCGATGATATAGTTCTGAGTCACACTTTGGATGCCATCAATGACATTATTAATAGTTTCTCCATCTCCATTCCAGAGCTTATGCAAAAAAGTTCGGTACATGTTTTTGTAATACATCATGAAGAAAACAAAGATCGGAAGGAGTCCGAGTGTAGCAAATACACTGGTAGTAGCACCTAATGCAGAACTCAAATATTTGCCTCCTTCATTTACTACCGTTGAAAGTCCCTGCTCTAAAAACTCTACCTGACGGCTGGGGGAAAGATTTAACTTGGCTTCAAAAAATTGCAACAGATCATTACTGATAGCCTGTATCTTTTGGTTGGCTTCCGGAAGACGATCAGCAAACTGGACTAGCTGTATCGACAATAGGGATATGATTCCTCCCAAAACTACAAACAGGAGAATCATACTAACAACGATGGATACCACCCTGTTGAGTTTGAACCGCTCCAGCCACTGACTTATCGGTTCAAGTAGCATGGCAATAAGGGCCGCAAAAGCCAGAGGCATCAGAATAAATTTACCATAGGAAAGAATAATAAATACGAGCACTAACCCAAAGAGTATTACAGTACCTTTTAGCCAGATCGGATAGCTTTGATTCATAACATCCTTAATTTTATTTATTATTCTTATTAAGATAGATGCCTACATAGGCGTACAACTGCCTTGATATTAATGAAAACTATGCCAAAGAACTATTTCAAGCGATCGGTAATATCTGCGAGTGGCGGATCAAAGGTTTCCTGAAATATTTCGAAAGGTACCCTCTTCCCCACTTCATTCTTTACATTGCTTTCCTCTATTACCTGCTGGTAGGTTTCATAGCAATCCAGAGCGTCATGAAACTTTTGATAATCTTCATCACTAGCCTGTACCCAGCAACCAATTTCTTCTTCTTTTGAGGAAGTCAGGTTAAATTTCCCCTCCCCTTCATTTTCATTATGATGAGTAAAAAAAGCCAGTCGCTTCGGATAGGTTTTCCCTGATCTCCTCAAATCACAATACACACTTTTAACTACCGCATGACTTACTAAGTGATCTTCAAAACCACTAACTCCATGAACGGCATAAGTAACCAGCACCTCAGGTTCCAGTTTATTGACATGGGTCTTAACTTCTTCTTCTATCTCTCTTGGATCCAGCTCTTTAAGCCCGTTGTCGGGCATGTTCAGCACTTCCATGCCCGTTAAGCCCAATACCTCTCTGACGCATTCCATCTCCTTAAAACGGATCTCTCCCATCTCTTTTTTACTTATTCCCAAACGTAATCGCTGCTTTGTTGCTTCTCCTTTAGTGAGCGTAAGCAAATAAACTTCATGTCCTTTTCGAAGCTGGGCCGCAATGGCCGGAGCGGGACCAAAGGATTCATCATCGGGATGGGGAAAAACGTAGAGTATTTTCATATCAGCTGTTTAGACAACATTGTAAAAATTTAGTTGTATCAAGCTTTAAAAATATGACGTACCAAACAAGACTTTTTTATGGATTGGTACATGTCAACACTGTAAAAACCGATTAAGCTGTAGCATTGGGTAAGGCGATATCGACACCATCTAAAACAGGGCTTTCCACTTTAGTATCACTTTCAATAACTCCATCCCGGAGACGAATGATGCGCCGAGCATGATCTGCTATTTCATCTTCATGGGTTACCAGTAAAATGGTATTTCCCATCCGGTATAACTCCTCAAACAGCAACATAATTTCTTCGCCGGTCTTGGTATCCAGATTTCCGGTAGGTTCGTCGGCTAGCAGTATAGACGGGTTATTTACCAGTGCCCGGGCTATGGCCACCCGCTGCCGCTGCCCTCCGGATAACTCATTGGGTTTATGATCAAGGCGATCTCCCAAGCCCACGCGCTCCAGTGTTCGGGCTGAACGTTGGCGCCGTTCTGCTGTCTTTACTCCCGAGTAGATTAACGGGAGTTCTACATTAGATAAGCAATCAGTACGCGGAAGCAAATTAAAAGTCTGAAATACAAAGCCGATCTCCCGGTTCCGGACTTCGGCGAGCTCTGCATCCTCAAGCTTGCTTACGTCCTGTCCATTCAGGATATAAATCCCGGAAGTTGGTGTATCCAGGCAACCGATCAGGTTCATCAGGGTAGACTTTCCTGAGCCGGAAGGTCCCATAATAGCAATATATTCATTTTCCTGTACATCAAAGGATACACCGTCTAGCGCCCGAACCTCCTGATTCCCCATCTGATAAATTTTCATCAATTCTTCAATCTTAATAATCGGCTCTGCCATAGACTATTACCTGCTGCTAAATTTTCTGTTATTGATATTAACCTTATCACCATCCGTCAGTTCGTTGGAAAGTATGCGATAGCTCCCGGTCACTACCTCCTCTCCTTCTTTAATGCCTGACAGGATCTGTATATGTGTATTATCACTAATTCTGGTTTTTACCTCACGGCGATATCCACGGCCATCTTCAATTATAAAAACTACTTTTCGCATATCCTCATCAGTTATAACGCTCTGCTCTTCAGTAGTTAATGAATCACTTTTAGTTGTATCTTGCAGCGATTTATCTGCAAAATCACGTACTGTAACGGCTTGTATGGGTACGGAAACTACGTTATGTGCAGTTTGAGTTTTAACATCTACTGTAGCCGACATTCCCGGTTTAAAAGAAGGCGTAAATGTATCTTCGGGTGTCTCTCCCTCTGATACGGATTGAACCAGTTTCTCGCCGGCCATATCCAGATTGTGAGGCGTACTTACTCTTATTTTTACTTCATAATTGGTTACTTCCTCACTGGTCCCTTCGGATGTTACATCTGCAGAGTTCGCTATTTCTGTCACTACTCCGCCAAATATCCGGTCTGGATAGGAATCAACCATGATATTTGCTGAATCATTGACTGCTACATTTACAATGTCATTCTCATTTACCTCAATCTGTACTTCCATCTGATCCATTTTTGCAATACGCAGCAGCTCAGTACCAATCGACTGGGTATTTCCCAATACCCGTTCCCCTTCCTCTACTGCAAGCTTACTAATTGTTCCTTCCCGTGGAGCCCGGATAATCGTTTTTTGAAGTTCTTCCTGAGCCTGTTGTAATTGGGCCTGAATACTCTGCACCTGATATTCAGCCGCCTGAAAGTTAGCCTGACGTGCTTCGTAACTCGATTTTGACTGCACAAACTCTGATTTCGAGATAGCCTCAGATTCATACAGCTCTTTATTCTGACTAAAAACTGACTCCGCTTCCAAAAGATTTGCTTTTGCCTCCTCCAGTCTAGCTTTTTGTGTTAACAGGGATGCATTAATTTCATCTATCCGGGCCTTGTAAATATCCGGCTTTATGCGCAACAGTAAATCGCCTCTTGAAACATAATCTCCCTCTTTAACCGGAAGTTCAATAATTTCTCCCGAAACCTCCGGGCGCATCGTCACTTCTACCTCGGGCTGTATCTTTCCAGAAGCCGACACTTCCTGGGTAATTGTTTTAAGTTCTGCCTTTACGGTTTCAACGCTTTTTCCTTCGTCTCCTCCCCCAAGCCAACCCATATATTTAGCTGTTAGTCCCCCCAAGACCAGCAGGAGTATAATTACTCCACTGAAAATAAACAGCTTTTGAGTTGATGATTTTTTTTGTTTTGTCATTCTCTCAATTTCTTAAAAAATTATTCTAAGGTAACATCCTGATTCAACCTTCCGATATAATAATCAAGTAGTTGCTGCTGGAAGATTACCCGGTATAACGCCTGGGCCCTGCTGGCTTGTGCTTCTGTATACTGGGCATTTGCATCACTTAATTCTATTAATGTTCCTGCCCCAACTTCATAACGCTCTCTCTGGGTTTGATAGGAACGTTCTGCCGCCTGCAATGCTTTTTCTGACGATTCGAGTTGCTTAACATACGAGCGGTAATCGTTATAGGCCTGGTTGACCTCCTGAACTACCTGCAACTCCAGGTCCTCTAAATTCAGCTTAGCATTCTTGTAGTTAATTTGCTGGGACTGCACATTTGTTCGTGTATTCAAGTTTCCAAAGATTGGAATAGTTAACGAAAGGCCAAATCTCCGGTTTATATTTTGATCAAAAAATTGATCTTCAAAATTGAGAGGAATTCCATCAGAATAACGACTTGAAACAGAACCATTCAAACTCAAGGATGGGTATAAACTACCCCGGGTAGCACTCAGTTGATGTCTGATAGATTCAATATTATATTCTTCACTTTTTAAATCGGATCGATTCTCCAGGGCCGTGGTCACAAGCTGCTCCAAATCATAATCTGCTGCTGCCGCCGTTTGTTCATTGATTTCAGGCAACGCAAAGTCATATTCTTTCCGTGGATCAACCTGCAGGGTCTGAATTAGCTGCAGGCGGCTGGATTCCACAGCATTTTCCGAATTGACCACCGCCAATTCATTGTTTGCAACCGTTGCTTCCTGATTGTATAAATCCCCCTGCGGACGGGAGCCGACTTCCACCTGCGCCTGGACCTGTTCCAAGGTCTTGCGGGAGGCCTCCAGATTTTCCCGGTCGATCCTCAAAAACTCTTTATCTAAAATAAGCTGTAAATAATTAGTGGCTGTATTGAAAATAATATCTTCCCTCACGCGCCGCAGGTTTTCCTCACCTGACTGCCTGTCGTACTGACTGCTACGAAGGGAATGTAAATTTTCAAGACCGCTAAATATAGGTAAGTCTGCGCTCATACTACTATTAAAGGAATTCGTTGTTTCAGTAACAATTTCTCCTATGTCTTGGTTAAAACTTCGACCAATACTTCTATTTCCAGACATATTTGCATTCAGTGAGGGAAAATAGTCTGCCTTTTCACTCCGTACCTGACTTTCAGATAACTCGACATTATTTCGTGCTACTTCAAGCTGATTACTATTTTCAAGAGCAATACTGATAGCCTCTTCCAACGTAATTGGCTGAGCATCCTGTGCATACCCACCAATGGTGATAGAAAAACTTATAAGAAAAAGCAGAATCCCTGTACGCATACTCATCATAGAAATTATTTTTTGTTTCATTTGTGTAATTACACGAACTATTATAAAAATAGTTACGCTTCGAAAAGAGTTTTTTTAGTTAAAAAAGTTTAAAAGAAATGAATAGCCAAAACTACAATACACCTATACATCCTCTACTTATAAGAATTGAAGCACCATAAAAGCATACAAAGAAATCCAGAAATGATATAAAAAGCTTCAAAACAGTTTTTAAAACTCATCCCCTATTTTACTCTTCGACGCTTCCGTTGGAAGTGGGAATATGCTGACCAACCTTTTCATCAAACTTTTCTTCGGCAAAATCAGTAACGAAGGAGAGTGCCTTTCGCATTGCAAGTCGCTTTAGCTCATACAGCAGAGTGCTGGTAAATTTACCGTCAGATGAAGAGGATGAGGATGAAGAAACAGATCCCTCCTGCTTATCCTGATGTCCGACCAAAAAACCCAGAACGATGGCGCCTCCAACCACTGGCAGAGGATGCTTCCGTATAAATGATTTTGGATCCAATTTATCACTTACATCATGACGAACCTGATCAATCGATTCGTCAAGCTCATCCTGAATTTGTTCGAGCTCGGCTTTCAGTTCTTGCTTCTTCTGTTCTAATTTATCTGTCTGATCCTTTGCCATGATATTTCCTCTATTCATTTCTATTTAAAGAATGGTCCATCTCAGTTGATTCAATCTTTTTTTGTTCTCTCTCCCTGCCCCCTTCCACAGCCTTAATTATTTCCTCCTCAAAACTTTCCTGCAGCGTATCAAATACCCCCTTGGGCTTCAGATAAATGCAAGATAAGCCTATAATGAAAAGCGGGATTGATACAATCAGAAATCCAAGACTTTGGCTGCCTATTAAACTACCCAAATAAATAGCTAATGCTACCAAAACAAAGCATACTCCTACCAGCAACAGTAATGCTCCTGTCGTCCGCTGTACGGAAACAGCGACCCAGTAGGAAAAATGTTCACCGGAATTCAGCAATATCAGTTCGATACGCTTCTCCACATACCGTTTGATATCCGCAACAATCGACCGGAGTTTTTCTCCTACCTTATCTGTATTTGTAGCTTTATCTGATCTCATCCCTAATCGTCAGAACTTAAAAGTTTGCCTAGTATATATCCGCCAAAAAGCCCTGCAGCTACACTCTTTACAGGATGTTTTCTGATCAAGTGCTCTGCCCGGTCTTTTAGTTCTTCAACTTTTTCAGGTAGCTCATCATTTTCTACCATTTGCCGACCACGATCTAAGGCATCATCTAATCGGCGATTTACATTTTCAAGTATCTCTTCATTCATAACAGTTCGATTTAATTTAGGGATTTCACCTAAGAATACGCTTAATTATAAGGAAATTATTGGTAAAGTGATGCATAAATAAACCTCGATTTATTCGTACCGCAGACTATCAATCGGATCCAATTGTGCGGCTTTATAGGCTGGATACACTCCAAATACTATACCAACCACAAGCATTCCAAAAAAACCAAGAATAACGGCCCAAATGGGAATAACAGGCTCGGTATCTATCCATATGGACATTCCATTACCTGCCAGAATTCCCAATACTATACCAATAATTCCACCCAACTGACAAATAAAAACAGCCTCAGTCAAAAATTGTGAGATTATTGCTTTTTTAGTAGCCCCCACTGCTTTACGAATTCCGATTTCGCGTGTTCGCTCAGTAACCGATACCAACATTATATTCATCACGCCGATACCTGCTCCAAGCAGGGTAATACCTCCAATTACAAAACCTACTATATATAGTATAAAAGTAAACTGGTCAAAAGTTCCGGCCAGAGAGTCATTCGTTTCAATTTCAAAATCATTTTCCATTCCTGGTGCTACTTTACGGATCACCCTCATCATTCCAATAACTTCATCCATTGTGGCCTCAATAAAATCCATGGTTGGAGATTTCACCTGTATATCGATGTTCCGCTCTCCACCATACATCCGCAGGGCCGTCGTGTAGGGAATGAGTACAAATTTATCCAGTGACTGCCCAAAAATACTACCCTTTTGGTCCAAAAGTCCAATAATTCGAAACTGTTGGCCGGCAATCCGAATATTCTTACCCAAGGGATATTCGGTTTCAAAGAGTTCGGCCTGTACTTCGCTCCCTACGATAGCAAACAATCTACCATATTGGATGTCCTCGTCCGTAAAATTTCTTCCATCTATTAATTCATAAGCATTATTACTTAGATAGTGTTGATTACTTCCCTTGATTTGTACTGTTGGATCGGTTTCCTTATGCCCGTAAATAACTTTTGTACGGTCAAAGGTCTCGTCAGGACTTACATCTTCGGCCAATCTCAGACGTTCTGTAAGTTCTTCAAGGGTGGTAAAAGAAATATTCTTCCGATTACGATCGCTTTGCATCTCATTGCCAATACGGATGGAGGGAGTGCGTGACACATTGATCACATCCCCTCCCATCATGCTCATGGTATTTGTAAAAAAATTGTCCAGTACCGCCACTGCTGTTGTAGAGACAATGACGGAGAACACGCCTACCACCAGTGCCAGCAAGGTCAAAGAGGAGCGCAGTTTATTCGCCCAAAGTGCACCAAAAGCTTGTTTAAATATCTCTAATAAATTCATGTTATTCGTATCTGAGAGATTCTATAGGATCGGCATGGGCTGCTTTATAGGCTGGAATAAACCCAAAAATTAGTCCCACTAGTGAGCATAAAACAAATGCTCCAAAGACGACACTAAGATCAATAGACGCCACAAAAATTTGATTTAGTAGAATGCTGATGGGGTAGGACAAGGCGAGTCCGACGAGACCGCCCAGCAAGCACATTACAATAGCTTCAATAAGGAACTGGGATAATATTTCCCATCGCTTAGCCCCAACCGCCTGACGGATACCAATCTCTTTTGTTCGCTCGCGAACGGAAACGAACATAATATTCATCACTCCGATCCCTCCAATGATTAGCGAAAGAAAGGTAAGCGCACCACCAACCATGTAGAGTCCGGTTTTAAAGGATTCAAGCTGGGCTTTAAATGCCTCCGGCTTGTTGATCGCAAAATCGTTTTCTTCTGTGGCCTCTAACTGACGTATTCGGCGCATTATACCTTCAATTTCATACTCTCCCTCTTCTGCACTAAGTTTATCCGGGAATTTAACCGCAATCTGGATGCCGCTTCGCAATCCAAAAATCTGTCCGTACGCCATGATGGGTACAATAGCCCGGCGATCCATATCTGAAAGTCCCAGGAATTTACCCTGCTTTTTCAGTACTCCAATCACTCGAAACCTTTGTCCACCCATCCGAATATGTTCGCCCAGTGGATTCTCTTCTTCGAAAAAAGTTTCCGCCAGAGTTGCTCCCAATATTACAATTTTCACACCTCTACGAACTTCTTCTTCAGTAAACACCCGTCCACTCTCGATATCCAGTCCCGCCGTATCAAAATACCGGCCGGTAACGCCTGCCATAAAAACCCCCTCGGAACTTTTATCTTCATAACGCAACGTCGTTCCGCGGGCCGCAGCTGCAGAAACGGCCGAAGCCAGCTCACTGGATTGACCGATTTGATCCACATAACTGAGTTTCATTTCGCGCCGGTTTCGATATTTCCACCATTCATAATTGGGACCGCCTCCCCAGGGTTGTTTCTCCACATAAACAACATTTTGGCCCATCATAGCCATACTTTTATCAAACTCGGCATCCATGCCGTTGCTTACAGCATTCATGAGGGTTACCATCACAATACCAATTATGATACATAAAGTTGTAAGTATGGAGCGGGTTTTATTGATCTTAAGAGCTCTTAATGAGATCTTTATCCCCCCCGTTACGCTACTTATAAAACGTCTAATCACAGATACTCCTATTGATTTTATACTGAGATTTGATATTCTACGCAAAAAAGATCAAATCGTTGCAGAAAAATAAATTTGTTATCTTTTAATCAGACCTATACTCAACTATTGCCATTTTTAATAAAAGATATAACTCATGCAATTAGATATTCTTGCTCTGGCTGCCCACCCCGATGATACAGAACTATGCTGTGGAGGTACCCTGGCGGCCTTGGCCAACCAAGGAAAAAAAGTGGGAGTTATTGATTTTACAAAGGGAGAAATGGGTACCCGGGGAACACCTGACCAACGGATGCGGGAAGCGTCTGCAGCAGCAGAGATAGTGGGACTCGAGGTGCGAGAAAATCTGGAAATGCCAGATACTAAAATTCAAAATACCCGCGAAAATCAAAAAAAGATAATCCAAAAAATCCGTCAATACCGACCGCATATCTGTCTGGTTGGAGCCCCTGCAGATCGACATCCGGACCATGGAAACGGTACTCAACTAGCACTTGATGCAATCTACTACAGCGGACTTACAAAAATTAAAACCCAAGATGATAATGGAAATCCTCAGAAGCGCTGGCGGCCTTCCCACATGCTGCACTATATGCAGGATCGGCCTTTTGAACCTGATATCGTTTTTGATATCAGTGATACATTTGGAATCAAAAAGGAAGCTATCTTAGCATTTGAAACACAGTTTAATGTAACAGATCCCAAGGATGAGCCAGAAACCTATATTTCAAACACCGAATTCTTTGAAGGTATAGAAGCCCGTGCTCGTCATTACGGACATATGATCGGGGCTAAATACGGAGAACCGTTTAAATACCAGAACGGTCCACTGCCAATGCGTTCTTTGAAGACTCTTTTTGAAACAAAACCGATGAGGTAAAAGGAAACGACGCAGTATTACCTCTTGCTCTCTACAACATTCCCTATTAATTCTTGCTCTGTGAATTGTGACTGTATCTCATCCAGCAGGAATGAGTGTATGTCCGAATTCCCGGCTATAATGCGTTTTCCAAACAGCCAATTATCTCCGCCCTGCCAGTCGGATATCTGTCCACCGGCTTCTGTGATAATAAGTGCCCCTGCACCCACATCCCAAGGATTTAATGAATATTCATAGAAGCCGTCCAGACGTCCACTTGCAACGCAGCACAGATCATAGGCAGCAGCACCGGCTCGGCGAACTCCATGTGTCTGGTGCATCAGCATACGAAAGAAAGACAGGTAATTATCAATAAGTGTTAAATCATTATAAGGGAAACCCGTTCCGATTAATGAACCATGCGCATTTTCTATACTCGAAACCGAAATAGGCCTGCCATTTAGAAATGCACCCTTATTTTTTATGGCCGTATACCACTCATCGCTGGCCACCTCCACCACTAAACCCACCTTGGGCTCTTTATTTTCCCACAGCGCTATAGATACGCAATAGACCGGGAACCCATGGGCAAAATTGGTTGTACCATCAATGGGATCTATCAACCAGATACGACCTTCCGGCAATTCCAGA
This sequence comes from Fodinibius sp., assembly GCA_041642075.1. Classification (GTDB taxonomy): domain Bacteria; phylum Bacteroidota; class Rhodothermia; order Balneolales; family Balneolaceae; genus Fodinibius. The sequence continues at coordinate 13,059 of JBEPXF010000009.1, read as the reverse complement.
TCTCCGGATGATTCCTCAGCCATAATATCATCATCAGGAAACTCCTTTTTAATGACTGATAGAATTTGTTTCTCCGCTTCCAGATCGGCATCCGTAACGAGATCATTCTTTCCCTTTAAATCTATTGAAAAACTGTTGGATGACTGAAAATCGCGAATTACTTTTGCCGCATTTTCAGCTGCTGTACGGGCAATATTGAGTTCTATAGTATAATCAGACATGAATATATCTGTTTTAAAAATTTAGAATAAAAATTGTTGGGGATCGTTAGTAATTTGAATTCTGAATCATCTTATCGCTCACTTTTCATTTTATATTCAAATACTTTTTCGGAGACGCTTCTAGCGGATTCCGTATCGGGATCGGGATACAACTCATCGATAGGCGACTGTTGTATGTGTGTCCGCCGGCGGCCGACTTCCTTCATCTGCCGCATTACTTTTTTGCGGTCCTCTCCTTCAGCCGAATTGAACCGTTCATATAGTTCGACCTGCAATCGATCCAGAAAATGGGATTTCAATGCCTTAAGCGCTCCCTTAGCCGTCCGGTATGGGTTTTTATCTCTTTTATACTGTACGCCCACTTTTTCATGATGCCGATCGCTTACAGAGTATTTCTCCAGAACAATTTCGCCCACCAGCTCCGGATAAGGATGCTCCCGGCTGGCATATTCCTCGACACTCACCTCCTTCTCAGCCTTAAAACGCTCAATAATATCCGAGAAAAAATCACGCAATTGTTCATCTTCAAAATGTTTTTCTGAACAGTACGACCCGATATAATCAATCATATCCCGACCGTACATTAGCATCAGGCGAATCAGCTCTTTTTCATAATTCGGGCGTTTTTTGGACGGTTGAGGCTTTTTACTTGAGTCATTTCTCTCATTATTATCTCTAACCTGCTTATTAAATCCAACGGTATGCGGATGCGGAGCCTGTAGCCGATGATCGCTACTTTCCGAGGGTTCCTGCTGTTGGCGTGCTTCACGTTCCCTGCGGCGCTGTTCGCGCTTTCTCGCTTTTTGGCGTTCCTCTTTCAACTCTTTTCGTATCTTGCCCAGCTCATCAAAAAGAGCTCTATCCCCCACTTTTGCTTTGCTATTCAGATGCTGTACAAACGTTTCTCTCGAAACCGGATCAGACATATGGGCAATACTTTCCAAAATTTCACTAATTATCTTCTTTTTTTCAGCTGGTGCTTCCCACTTACCTAACTCCTTAGCCTTATGGATCTGATAGGTTAAAAAATCATTTTCTTTCTCCTCTTTCATTTCCAGGAAAGAATCACCCCCGAACTGACGCACAAAAGAATCGGGATCTTCGCCTTCAGGAAGTTCCAAGAGTTTTACATCCATTCCCTCGCGCAAGGCTATATTGATGCCCCTCTTCATAGCACGCTGGCCGGCCGAGTCGGAATCGTATATCATGGTAATGGTTTCGCCATAGCGATGCAGGAGCTTCATCTGCTGGGGAGTCAGTGAGGTTCCGCTGGATGCCACTACATTTCCAATCCCATACTGGTGCAGAGAGATAACATCGGTATATCCTTCTACGAGAATAACCTCATCGGATTTTCGAATTTCATTTTTAGCGAAATTAATTCCGTAGAGGACTTCACTTTTATTATAAACCTTGGTCTGGGGAGAATTAATATATTTAGCGGTCTTTTCATTTCCCAGCACGCGTCCGGCATAGGCAATTACTTTGCCCGAAGGATTAAATATGGGAAACATCAGCCTTCCCCGGAAGGAATCGTAGTAGCCCTCTCCCCTGTTGCTCGGCTTTATCAATCCCGCTTCAAAAAGATATTCTTCATTTAATCCCGAATCCAAAGCCGCCCGATAGAGTTGTTCCCCTCCCTCGGGTGCATAGCCCAAACCGTATTTTTTAATAATCTTCCGATTGTATCCGCGTTTTTGCAAATAGTCACGGGCTTTTTGAGCTTCATCTGTCTCCATCAAGTGTCGATGGAAAAAAACACCCGCATATTTCAGGGCGTGATAGATTCCTTCTCTCAGATTGTGCTCTTCGGTAAACTCTTCATCATCTTCTTCAGGCAGCGAAACCCCATAACGGTCAGCCAAAGAACGCATGGCTTCAATAAAGCCAACTCCCTCCATCTCCATAACAAAGTTAAATACATCTCCCGATTCTCCACATCCAAAACACTTATAGATACCCAAATCTGGCGTTACGTGAAAAGAAGGCGTACGTTCGTCGTGAAAAGGACATAATCCTTTCCAGCTGCGCCCTGATCGCTTGAGTTTGACGTAGTCTTCAACTACCTCAACGATATCTGCGGCACCGCGAACTTCCTCTTTTTTCTCATCGGGAATCATTACTGCCATAACTCAGAAATAATAATGGAATTTCCGGTCATTATCATCCTATATATCCAGAATTTAAGATTAGATTGCACAACTTATAATACTTCAAAATATATCTCGGTCATCCTCGGATGATACAAAATCAGGAGCCATCTATCAGATGATTTTATTATTTAAATTTCCAATTCTTTTCAAATTTCTAATTCCCATCTGATATCTTTTATCTTTGCCTATTCACTGTGATGTGGGTATATTCAGTCCGACACAACAGAACCGTTTAATTTAACAGAATAGTTCATGAGCGTACTTGTTGGTAACGATACTCGATTAGTTGTACAGGGAATTACAGGCAGCGAAGGTAGTTTCCATACTGAACAAATGATAGAATACGGCACGAATGTGGTAGCGGGAGTTACACCCGGTAAAGGCGGACAACAGCATTTGGGGCTTCCGGTTTACAATACGGTAGCAGATGCTGTTGATAAAGAACAGGCAAATACTTCGGTCATTTTTGTACCGCCGGCCTTTGCAGGCGATGCCATTTCCGAAGCCGCCTTTGCAGGAATTGAAGTGATCATATGTATTACAGAAGGTATTCCCGTTAAAGATATGGTTGTTGCCAAGCAAGTAGTGGAAAGTCATGGAGCTACGCTCGTCGGACCCAACTGTCCTGGAGTAATAACTCCGGGAGAAGCTAAAATAGGTATTATGCCCGGGAATATTTTTACATCCGGCAAGGTAGGACTCATTTCACGATCCGGGACGCTTACCTATGAAGCGGTCGATCAGTTGACCAAGGCCGGACTTGGGCAAACTACTGCTATTGGCATTGGTGGCGATCCTGTTATAGGAACTACCCATACAGACGCCGTTAAGCTTTTCCAGGACGATGACGATACAGAAGCAATTGTACTTATCGGCGAAATTGGGGGGACTGCTGAAGAAGAAGCCGCCGCCTACATTCAAGATAATGTAGATAAACCGGTCGTTGCCTTTATTGCAGGAAGTACAGCTCCTCCCGGCCGTCGCATGGGGCATGCCGGCGCAATTATTTCCGGAGGAGAAGGAGGCGCTGATGCAAAGAAAAAGGCTCTTCGCGATGCAGGGGTAACCGTCGTTGACAGTCCGGCTGAAATTGGCAAGACGCTCAAAGAATTATTAGAAACAGTTTAGAATAGATCATCTTGTCCGGTCATTCATTGACCGGATGAGCTTTTCTTTGTGACGGTGATGGTTCTTTTTTAGTACAAACTGTTACCAACTACAGTATTTGAAACTATTCGAGGTTAAAAATTCCATAGCGGGACTATAATTACTATGGCTTATCTTATCTTTGGGCTGGCTATCGGTACATTTGTAAGTGCCCTAATAGAAAAGTATCACAAAACAGATAAAGCTCGGTTAATACCGGCTTCCTACCTTTTTATTCTCAGTGGAATCCTCTTCTTCATCTTCCTTTATGTTGGATGGCCATTGCTTAAACAGGTTTTTACCTAAATTCAAGGAAAATTCCTTATTGGAAGAAAGACTGTCTGCCTGACCAACAACCGGCATATCGTAAATATATCCTTTGGGTTTGTAAGTCAATATTTTGGCATCAATACCTTTGGGATCATAGATAGGCATTTGATCCAAAGGTGATCGATCCAAGTCACTGGAAATTTTTAGGGAATCCTCCACTTCATATTGATAATTTTTAATAGTTGATAGCGCCTGCATATTCATCAAACCTATTATCAAAATAACCGGGAGTATTAAGATAAAACGTCTCATAATTAATATCAGGAGGGTTTTTATATAGTATTACATAGTATAATCTTATAAAGGACTTGAAATAGAAATCCTATTACCAAATTCGTAGGATCTATATAAATAAAACTTGTTGTAAACAGTTTATTGCCTTTCTAAATTATCTAACCTGTTATTCACCAGATAAGTAATCAGACCCCGGTAAATACATCCGAAAACTGTATAATAATATTCTCAGACTTTTATCCCATTACAATTTCTTCAATACTGTGGATATCATATTCTGGAGTTGCCCCATTTTTTTGTGCTACAAATGATCCCGCTGCATTCGCATACTTAAGAAGCTCCTTCCCTTTCTTTCCGCACTGTATTCCATAAATCATCATTGCTAAGAAGGCATCACCTGCTCCAACGCTATCTTTGGTATCGGCTTTATATCCTCTATGATCAGACCAGCTCCCGTCTTCAAATAGCATGGCACCCGCTGGTCCCTTCGTTATGCAAATAAATGAACATTTAAATTTTTCAGCTAGCGTTTCCACAAGCTGACAGGAATTGCCCGATAAAGAAAACCACACTTTAATCTGTTCAAGCTCTGCTTCGTTCATCTTAATGATATCAGCGGCGGCAAGCGAATCCTGGACAACGGTTTTATCTATATGAGGCGGACGTAAATTCAGATCTAAAATCTTTTTGCCGGCATATTTCCACAGGTTTTGAATGGTATCCCGGCTTTGTTCACTGCGTTGGGCCAGTGAGCCAAATACGATACCCCAACTTTCCCTGACTGCTTGCTTCATTAAAGGCGAGGGGTCTATAAAATCCCAGGCTACCGGTTCAATAATCGTATAGGTGGGTTCTCCCTCGGGGGTCACTTCAACTTCAACAAAACCGGTTTCTGCCTCTCCGTCGGTCTGGATATGGGCAGTAGACATATTTTTTCGCTGGATGCGCCGCAACGCTTCCTTTCCCAAACGGTCGTCCCCGACTCTGCTACACATATCGGCTGGGATCCCTAGTTGATTCAGATGATAACACACATTCAGCGGGGCCCCTCCGAGAAACAGCCCCGATGGCAGGGCGTCCCAGAGCACTTCCCCAATACACAGTATGTTTCCTTGTTTAGCCATAGACATAAGTAAATATTAAATATTTATATTATCCGACTATTATAAGCACATCGCTATGCTAATTCCTCTTGCTCGAACTCGGCGTCTTCGGGCAGCAGGATATCCTCAAGCTCCTCGAGCGAGCGATTTTTGGTTTCCGGCATCAGCAACCATACAAAAAGCAGCTGCAGCACCATCATACCGGCAAAAAAGGCAAAGATCGTCCCGCCGGAAAAGGCACTCAGCACGGTGGGGGTAAGCAGGGTAATCAGGGCGGCAAATACCCAGTGGGTACCGGAACCCAGTGCCATTCCGTAATCGCGTACTTTGTTAGGGAAAATCTCAGAGATAAAGACCCAGATCACGGCGCCCTGCCCCACCGCATGCGAGGCAATAAAGGCGCAGACAAACGCCACAACCAGTCCGCCCTCGCCTCCGCTGTAAAATGCCCAAGAAACTCCCGAAAGTGAAATAATATATCCAAATGAACCATAGTACATAAGCTTCTTGCGTCCGATGCGGTCAATCAGGTACATGCCCAACAGCGTAAAGAGCAGGTTTACGATACCCAGTGGAATGGAGGCGCCCAGGACCTCCGTGGCGGCAATGCCCGCCTGCTCAAAGATGCGGGGGGCATAATAGAGTACAAAATTAATGCCCGAGAGCTGATTAAAGAAGGCAATAAGAAATGCGAGCACCATCAGGAAGCTATACTTTCGGGAAAAGAATTTGGCATCGGTGACCTTCTTGGTCGATTTCTTAATTTCTGCCAATAATTCTTCAATATTGGCTTGTGGGTTTAGTTGTTTTAATAGTCTGCGGGCAGAGTCATCGTCTTTCTTTTTAAGTGCCAGCCACCGCGGACTTTCGGGCACCCCGAGCACAAAGAAGGCATAAATAGCTGCAGGGATCGCTTCCACGCCCAGCATCCAGCGCCAGGCATACTCATCAAAGTAGATCCCAATCAAATAGTTTGACAAGTAGGCAACCAAAATGCCCAGTACAATATTGAATTGGTAGGAAGCCACCAGTCGGCCCCGATTGGCAGCCGGGGTAATCTCGGAAATATAGATCGGAGCCGCCACCGACGAGGCTCCGACACCCAATCCCCCGATAAAGCGTGCAAAAGAAAAAATATAAGGACCCGAAGCCAGGGCGGAGCCAAGGGCCGAAAGCAGGTACAAAACGCCAATGGCAAAGAGCGTCTTTTTGCGGCCGAACCGGTCGCAGGGAATCCCCCCAAACAGCGCACCGATGACCGTTCCCCAGAGGGCCATCGACATAATAAAGGTACCGTGAAAGAGATCGCTGGTTTCCCAAATCTGCTGAATCGGTCGATCGGCTCCCGATATAACGATGGTATCAAAACCAAATAAAAATCCGGCTAGTGATGCTACAATGGCCGATAGTAGTATAGATCTCGTTTTTATCATAATATTTAAATTGAAATTATGAAATTATTGGGATTTCCAACCGTTTAACATAATACGATATCAATCCCGGATATTCCTCTTCAGGCAAGTAATATTATTCTTGGATTGATATTTAAAATCTTCATCCCGTTTTAACTTTTTTATTTACAGATGATCCCAAAACTTTATTCTGTAAATAGATAATATCCATCAACAATAAATCGTAATTATTTTTTACATACAATTGTTTGGCAAGTTTTTTTTAAAGCCCTAATTTAAGGTTCATCTATAAAGTTCATTTGTAATGAAAGGGAAGTTTAAGTCATATTTCAGTCTTTTCCTGCTGGTGCTCATGAGCATCGGCCTGACTATCTCTACCCTTCATTCCCATCATCATCTGGAATGGAGCCACTCTTCCGACTTTGCTGATACGGGCCATTGTCTTTCAGAAGATACCACGGTATGTCCTATTTCCGGTTATATCTTTGAAACGGACGTTCTTTCCGCTTCCTATTTTGGGGAAGTTTTTTTCAAAGCTAAAGAGACTGTTACAGACCACCAGATTTTTATAGATGACTATTCTACCTCGGTAAATCGAGAACGCTCGCCTCCTGCTCTAATATAGATTCCTGTATATATATCATTCTATTAATCAGCGTGCATTTCAACACGTTATGGAATCCATATCTAATATTAAATACTTAGAGCTATGCATTTTTTAAATTTATTATCAATACGTACACTCCTGGCAATCGCATTATTTGCTATATTTGTCATAGTGGGTTGCAGCAACCCTGCAAACTCCGATGATGAAGATCATCTCCATGCGGAAGGGGCTATTCTCCAAATGAATGGTGAGGAAATTCTCCGCATTGAAGGTGGTGAATTTGTCTCAAACAATACCAGTCTTGAAGTTGACAGTGGAGATGAAACTCCCCTTATTACGATCTTTTTTCTCGATCATGATGGAGAGACTTTCCATCCGGGAGACGACCATTACGCCTTGAACTGGGATAAGATAGACACTTCCATTGCAGAGATTGAGCAACATGAAGAAGACGGAAAATGGAGCTTCCATCTTGTAGGACAGGGTCAGGGCGAAACCGAAGTTCGCTTTCGGATGTGGCATGAGGATGAAGATCACTCCGACTTTGACACACCTGCTATTCCCGTTAATGTCAATTAGCAGTTTCGGTGGATGAGGAACTTTTTCTCATCCACCCTTTTTTAAGACTATTTGATTATGCGATACCATACTCTTTTACTCATATTCTGTTTATATATAATATTTCCAGCTGATATATATGGACAAACAACTGATAAAGGGGAGATTACCGGCAAAACAATAGACCGAAACTCAGAAGAACCTCTTGGTTATGTTTATCTCCATTTGGAAGAATTAAACCGTACGACTACTGCACATTCCGATGGATCTTTTGCTTTCAAAAATATTTCTCCCGGCAACTATACCCTATCAGCTACCCGTATTGGGTATCAGGCCGTATCCCAAACCATTACTATCGAAGCCAATGAAACTACCGAAATTACCATATCACTAAAGCCTTCTTCCCTCAGCTCAGAAGCGATTGAAGTAGTAGGTACTACCGATCAGTCCTCAGCTGGCAGTCTTGAGCATGCTTCAAAAACTATACAGGGAACAGATCTTCGCCAAAATTTAGGTACTACACTTTCTGCAACTATGGATGATCTGCCGGGTATCGATTCGCGCTCTATGGGATCAGCTCCTGCCCGACCAGTGATCCGGGGACTCGGAGGTGAACGCGTACTTATTCTACAGGATGGGGAACGTACGGGCGATGTATCATCACAGTCGGCTGATCATGCTGTTACAGTAGATCCTATGGCTGCCGAAGAAATTGAACTTGCCCGCGGCCCCGCAGCCCTTGAATACGGTTCAAATGCAATCGGAGGAGTGGTTAATGTTGTTCGAAATCAAATTTCTTCATCTCTGCCCGACCATTTCCACGGCACTGCCAGCCTGCAGGGAAAGTCTGTTAATACGGGATCTGTAACAGCTCTGAATGCCGGAGGTCCCATCGGCAATAGTCTTGCTCTCAAATTGGATGGGAATATTCGTTCAGCTCGTAACATTAAAACACCCGAAGGAACACTCACTAACTCTGGTATTTTTTCTACAAATAATGCATTGGGAATCAGCTATTTACGTCCCTGGGGCTATGCCGGACTTGCAGGAAGCATGTATTTAAATAACTATGGTATTCCCCCTGATCCAAATGGTGGACATGAACACGGTGTTGATATTGAAATCCAAAAATATCAGGCAGAAGGGAAAACAGAGTTTTCACTTAATAATGATATATTCAAATCTATAAAAACAACTTTCTCTCATAAAAGCTATTATCATAAAGAAATTGAAAACAGTGGTGCGGTGGGAACTGAATATGGCGTTCTTACTACAAATGGCAAGATTACAACCCAGCACGAAAACTGGGGTTTTCTCGATGAGGGTACAATAGGCCTATGGGGAGAAACCAAAAATTATGCCGTCAATGGTACCCAAACCCCTAATTCTAATGCTCACAGTCTGGCCGGATTTGCTGTTGAGGAAAAAGATATTGGTGCTCTTCACTTAGAAGCAGGTATCCGTTTTGAGCTAACTCAATCTATTCCTGAGGATGAATACAGCGCATCCATAGGGGAAATACGTGAGCGTACCTTTTCCGGCCTTTCCACTTCCGCCTCAGCAATTTATGATTGGGGACACGGTTTTTTTACCGGAACTACATTCATGCACTCTTTCAGAGCACCTTCGCAGGAAGAACTCTACTCCGAAGGACCTCACTTAGCTTCCTACTCTTATGAGGTTGGCAATCCGGACCTGAATCCTGAACGAGGATTGGGTAAGGAACTATTCATCCGCTACAGAACAACTTCAGCTACCGCCGAAATAGGCGTATACCATAATTCATTTAACAGCTATAACTATCCGCGTAATACCGGGGAGCCCAGCTCTCGCTTTCCTTCGTTAAATGTATATCAGTTTACAGGTGTGGATGCAGTATTCCAAGGAGTTGAAAGCTCCTATCAAGTCGAATTTCTTAATAACTGGGTGATGTCTGGATCTTTTAGCTATACACATGCCAAACGCAAAGCAGCGAACGAAGGATGGCATCCGTTACCCCAGATTCCACCTCTACAGGGAAACATCGGTCTGAAATATGCCGTTGGAGGATTCCAATTGGGAGGAAAAACCACTATTGCTGCCCGACAAAGCAGGACCGGAGAATTTGAAGGTCCCACAGATGGTTATACGGTATTTAATATATTCGGGCAATACCGATTGGAAGGGGGTAGCTTCCTGCATACCGTATCCCTAAACGCTGAAAATATCTTTAATAGAACTTATCGCAACCATTTATCACGCATCAAAGACTTAATGCCCGAACCTGGCAGAAATTTCTCACTACTCTACCGAATCTATTTTTGATACCGAAAAATATTTCTCCTTAAAAATAAAATCCCGGGACTATCAATCCCGGGATTTTTTTGCTTCAGGGCTCAGTTATGTTAGGGTTACAAGAGAAAAAACTCTTTAAAAAGGGACGTTTAGCTGTCCCTTCTATATAACAAGAGTGAGAAACGACCAAAATGTTACAAAAAAGTTTAACTTTTTTTGAGATTACATACTATTGCCTCAAAATGTGTACTTTATTGTTTCCATTAACCTTTCAAGAATATCTTTTTTATGACATCAAATAGTCCTTCCCTATCAGGTTTTTCCCTCCGAACAACATGCTTATTTCTTGCACTAATTATTCTCGGAGGCTGTTCAACCATCCAGGAAATTACTGATAGTATTCAGAAACCAAAGTTATCGGTAGCTAATGTTCGAGTTACTGATTTTAACTTCAGCCAAATGGAGTTGACTTATGATATCAAGGTAGAGAATCCGAATACTGTAGCTGTGGAAATGATCGGTTACGACTATAATCTGGATATTAACGAACATCCCTTTATTAACGGCGACCAATCTAAAACGATGTCTATTGAAGCGTCGGGAGAAAGTACCTTTGAAGTGCCGATGACATTAAACTTTCCGGATTTGTATAGAACCGCTTCAGAGTTGGCTAGCGAAGATGAAAGTTCATACCAGTTTCTAAGTCATTTACGATTTGATCTACCCATAATTGGCACGACGGAAATCCCGGTCAAAAAATCCGGGAATATACCTCTGCTTAAGTTGCCAAAGCTTAGCATGCAGACTATCGAAGTTAATAACCTCAACCTATCCAGTGCTGACCTTACCCTTAAACTCGCATTCAATAATCCCAATGGTTTTGGAATGAATATTGGTCAGCTCAATTACGATCTGATCGTTAATGGAAGCCAGTGGGCCGATGGGACCGCGCTGCAGGGTGTTAAGATCCAAGAGAATGGCTTAACACAACTCGAAATTCCTATATCACTTAATATTACACAGATAGGTACTTCGGCCTATCAAATACTAACGGGATCAGAGAATCTGGATTATCAATTCCAGGGAAATTTTCAGTTTAATGTAGGCCACGAGTTGCTGGGTAGTACCAACTTTGATTTCAACCGTTCAGGGGAAATACCTGTAAACAAATAAAACCAATATCAACAGAGGCGACATTATATTTTTTAGTTATTATCGGATGAAGTTAACAGCATTTGTCTTTAACTTTAGCCGCAATTAACTATTTACAGACGGATATGGAACAAATTCACCATTACGATATAGAGTATGAATTAGGGGCGGGACAACATGGAACGGTTTACTACGCCACCGATACCCGGCTCAAGCGGCCTGTAGTTATTAAGATCGTGCACCCGAAACGAGCAAAGGAGAAGCATATACGAGAACGAATTTTAGAAGAAGCCCGGATTGCTTCAGCCATTCAACATCCCAATGTGAGTGCAATCTATGAAGTAGGAGAATTTGATAAGCGTCCCTATATCGTAATGCAGTACGTACCGGGACGCACCCTCAAAGAATTGTTGGAAGGAGGTCCTTTAAACCTTCAATTTGCTTTGTCAATAAGTATTCAGATTTCCGATGGACTTTCCGAAGCTCATAAGCTGGACATACTGCACCGGGATCTTAAACCAGCCAATATCATGGTAACCGACGGGGGACTGGTTAAAATTCTCGATTTTGGACTTGCCAAACGACTGGGCACTACCGAGATGATTACTGATGAAGAAAATCCCCCTGACTTTGAAAATGGAGAGCAGGAAGAGATTTCCTCCCGTTTTGGAACAACCGCCTATATGGCCCCCGAACAATTCATCACACTGCGAAGCAGTAAACAATCTGATATCTTTTCCCTGGGAATCATATTGTATGAAATTATTACAGGGGAACACCCTTTTCTGATCGGTGATAGTACTGATGAGATGCTTGTCGTCCAATCTATACGCTCAAGGAAACCGGCCCCTCCCCAGGAACACAGGCCTGAAATTCCAGATACATTAAATAATCTCATTATGCAGGCCATCGACAAACAACCGACTAACCGGTTTGAGTCGGTCACGGCCCTTCATGAAGGACTTAAAACACTCATGAAAAGCATGGAATTTGAAAAGGGTATGATTCCCGGAGAAAGTTCTGCCTTGCTTCCCTCTCCCTCTTCTTCACAAACGCAAAGTTCAAAAAGCAAGGATAAGAAAAGTACCGGCCTCTTTTCTATGTTTACGGAATTCTTCCTTCAGAAAGATCGTAAGGATGTTTCCGAAAATTCTATTGCAGTCTTACCCTTTAAGCAGGTAGAAGAAAACGGACATACCCGCTATTTCGGGTTAGCAATGGCCGATGCAATAGCAACACGACTATCCCAAAATTCCTCCGTAGTAATTCGTCCACCGGGTACATTTCTTTCTCTTTCAGATCAAACTATTGATGAAATTGAAGCAGGTCACGAACTCCAGACTGAATACGTGTTAACCGGTTCCTTTTTCAGCGATGATGATGGGTTTACTCTTAACTGGCAACTTCTGGAAGTAAATACACAGAGTATAAAGGCCGGAGACACCATCTCTGTTCCCTCATTTGACCTGGTAAAAGTACAAAGTGAGATAACAGATGCGGTATTTGATACGCTCTTTAGCCTTGGCAAACTGGAAAAAAACCATAAGAAGAGTTCGCTCGATAATCTTCCTATTGATTTGTCGGAGCAATACCTGGAGGCCCAAGCACTATTGTCCCGATTTTTATGGGGCTCAAATAATCCTAAAGATCTAAAAGAGGGTAAAGAAAAATTCGAGGAGGTCCTTGACCAAGCCCCTGACTTTGCGGCAGCTCATGCCGGACTTGGCAGAACTCACCTGAACTATGTTACCAATGGATTTGGCGGTCCAACTCATTTCATGAAGGCGCAACGTCATCTTGAAAAAGCTCTAGAACTGGATCCGGATAACGTGGAAGCCAAGCTTCAACGAGCGTATACCTATTTATGGA
>JBEPXF010000008.1:19365-29721 GCA_041642075.1 Fodinibius sp. | reverse complement strand
TGAAAAGCTCCAATATGCTATAAATGATATTAAGAATAACAAAACTCCTGCCAGGATATAGATATATTTATTTAATCTATAGGCATATACTCCATACATCATAAGTGCTATAACAAGTGCCCCCGCCTGGTACAAAAAAAATAACCACTCTTTTAAGACAATATTATCCAGAACAAAGAAATACGAGATTACGATAAAAAGAGGAAGTGCTGTATATGCCATTGGAAATTGAGCAAATACCGGCTTAGATTCTCTTATAAAAATAGCCAATGAGCTGAGTATAAATGCAAGACAGAATAAATGTCCCCATTCAATAATAAAAGAAGCTATTGAAGTAAAAGTGGAAGAAGCAAAAAGAGAGTTTAATACAACAATAAATTCCAGAAAAGCGAAAATTCCAGCAGCAATAGTAAGCCCAAGAAACTTAAGCCGTCCCCTGCCCCGGGCAAATTTGATCAGTTCAAAGGAGGCATATAAGCCTATAAGAATTAGCAGTATATCAATCCAGGGTATCAATATATTGTAGGTTCTTAGTGGGGCTTTTCAGCAGAATCATCTGAATTGTTGTTAGTCTGCTGCCTATCTCTTCTGCTTTCAATTTCGCGTCTATTTTCCTTTTCCTTGCTATAGACCATAGCACGATTGGCAATTTCTTTTAGCATTCGACGCTCAAACTGAATCATTTGTTGCATAAAATCAAACAGTAAAATGGGATTATCATCTTCATATATTACTGTCTCCCAATCAATTAGGGGTATTTCTTTGATAGAGTTAACGAAACCAACCCGGTGCTTAGAGATCTTGCGAAGTATTTTTTGGATATCATTTACTTTACCATCAAACTCAAAGCTTTCTTCATAGTGAGTAAAATCGTCAATGTGGGTTGGACGTTTACTCTTTACCGTTTCCTCCATAATCGGACGATAGAAGGAAAGTTGAGCATGATCAATAAGCAATAGTATTTCCGCTATGGACCGTTTGCCGGGAGGTTTTTCTTCATAAGGAACATTATCAATCACATATTGAAGTGCGTCAGCTTCGTCCTGTAAATAGGCGGCATCTTCAACAAGTTGATTAACCTGATCCTGAGTAATCTCTTTTTCGGTCATCACTGCTACCGTTCCCAATGAGATTTGGCTTCCACATTATCGTTATGCTCTTGTTGCTCCAGCATATCAACTAGAGAAAGCCCAGAATTGAATTCCCGGTCACGGTCGCGTACAGAGTGGATATTATTTTCTTCCTGAAAATCCCAGAACTGTCCAAATTGCCTATTTTTATATTCCCTTAGAAATTCAAGCCGTTCTTCCAAGTCTTCTTTGGGAACGAGCAGCCGTTGCTTGTCGTAAATGGCCTCTTCCCTTGATTCAAATACAATATCGTAGTCCTTGCTCATTACAATGGCTTCTTCGGGACATACTTCCTCACAATAGCCGCAGTAAATACAACGCAGCATATTTATTTCGAAAAAATCAGGATAACGCTCTTTTGGATCATCCTCATCCTCATTGGCCTGCATACTAATTGCCAGTGGCGGACAGGCCCGGGCACAGAGCCCGCATGCCACGCATCGTTCTTTCCCATCATCCTCTACCAAAACCGGTCTTCCACGAAAAATAGAAGGAGGATCCCATTTTTCTTCTGGATACCGCATTGTAGTTTTAGGCAAAAACATCTGCTTGAGAGTATACCACAGCGCCTTAAAAATTTCAGGCAAATATAAATTTTCTAAAAAAGATAAATCCCGCTCGCGCTCAAAGTTTTTGTTAAGCGCATTTGCCCGCGGTTGCTCTAAATTTTGTGGTGTCGGCATTTTTTCTATTTATTAGTAGTAATTATTGCTCAACGTAATATCATCGGAAAAATAACTGATTCAGTGATTCACGTCAAAGGTTAAATCAGTTTATTTTTGTTTAAATCTCAGTGTTATAGGAACCCCCTGAAACCCAAATTCTTTGCGTATCTCATTTTCAATATAACGCCGGTAATTGGCTGGAAGTTCTTCCGGGATATTCATAAAAAAAACGAATACCGGGGGATCCGATTTGACTTGGGTGGCATACTTTATTTTGAGAGCTACTCCCCGGCGCATCGGTAGCGGTTTTCGTTTCAGAATACGCTGCATAAAGTCATTGAGCTTAGGTGTGCTTATTGTTCTTTTCCGCTCCTGTAGGACAATATCAGCAGTTTTAATGACTTTGTATATACGTTGTCCGCTCAATGCCGAGGCTGAAATAATAGGTACATAATCCATCATGGGGACTCGGTCGTACACATATTCCTCAAATTCTTTATGGATATTTGAGTCCTTTTCCGGCACTAAGTCCCACTTGTTGAGAACGATGACAATGCCCTTGTTGTAGTTTTCAGCCTCACGGAGTATATGTTTGTCCTGTGCTTCAAAACCGCGCATAGCATCCAGCATTAGAATAGCTACATCACATTCTTTTAGGGCTCTGTCGGTGCGAACAGTGCTATAAAATTCTATATTTTCTTTGACCTTCCGTTTCTTACGGAGGCCCGCCGTATCGATCAGAATATAATCTTTCCCTTCAAAACTAAGCTTACTGTTAATGGAATCGCGCGTTGTTCCAGGAATATCGGTGACAATACAACGATCGTCCTTAAGCAAAGAGTTAATGAAACTGCTTTTCCCTACATTGGGTCTCCCCACTACAGCCAGCTTCGGGATATCCGGTTCTGATTCTTCCTTTTCTTCCGGTAACAGGGTTACCAAGCGATCTAACAGATCTCCGGTTCCCCTTCCGTTAATAGCAGAAATAGGATGCATCTCATCAAATCCCAGTTCATAAAATTCTGAGGCATTGAGCATACGTTCATCATTATCCGCTTTATTGGGTACCAATAAAACCGGGGTTTCCTGATCCTCCCTGAGCATGCGAGCTACCGAATTATCAAGGCTAGTCATTCCAGCTTCACAATCCACAACGAATAAGATTACATCTGATTCTTCAATTGCGATGTGAACCTGTTCACGAATACCAGCCGTCATTATATCGGTTTCATCTGGCTGATATCCTCCGGTGTCAATCACATTAAAGGTTCGGCCATTCCAAAATGATTCGCCATAGTGACGATCACGGGTAACCCCGTACTCATCATCGACGATGGCCTTTCGGCTGCCAATAAGGCGATTAAATATAGTGGACTTTCCAACATTGGGCCGCCCTACAATTGATACTACCGGATGCATGTGGACTTTATTCTAAATTTATGTGATATTGTAACTATTGGTGGAAAATAACGAATTAACGGATCAAAGTAGAGCGAAAACTCAATGCTGGAAACCTTTTATAACAATTTTGGATTCTTGGGATCTATTTCGGTAGCATTTCTCATTTTCCTTGTCTTTATATTCTGGTTAGCTGGTATTGCCGGGATCTCACAGCTTAAGGACGGGCGACCCAAAAATATAAAGCTTATAATTTCTATCCTCTTCCCTCCCTTTCCGATTGCATGGCTTTTCTTGGACATGTATTCACAGAGTCAGTATATGAAGGAAGAAAATATCCACTGAATTCCCATGTCTTTAATTCGTTTGGGAATGGATTGATATTCTCTTTTTAATTTTGGTTAGACACGAATATATTCCATGCTTTATTAGATGTCTATGGAATACTCTTATCAAGTTATGATTTATGCTAAATGAACCCTCTTATATACCCGATCAGATTGGATGGATAGAGGTTGTCTGTGGTGGTATGTTCAGTGGAAAAACGGAAGAACTTATCCGCAGAGCTAAACGGGCACATATCGCCGGGCAAAAAGTTGTGGTTGTTAAACCTAAAGTTGATAATAGATACAATGAGGAAGATATTGTTTCCCATAACGAGACCACTTTGCCCGGGCTAGTTATAGATACAGCTGACCAGATAGTGTTATTAACGGGAGATGCCCAAGTTATCTGTATTGATGAAGCCCAGTTTTTTGATAAGCAATTGATCAATGTGGCAAATACCCTTGCAGATGATGGAAAACGAGTGATCATAGCTGGTTTGGATATGGATTTTGAAGGCCGTCCGTTCGAACCGATGCCGCAGCTGTTGGCTATTGCCGAATATGTTACTAAGCTTCATGCCATCTGTGCAGAAAGTGGTACCATGGCTCACTATTCCCAGCGTGTTGTAGAAAACGAAGAGCGCGTGTTAGTGGGTGAAGCCGATGCCTATGAACCCCGGGCCCGTCATTGTTTCCGCCCTCCTGTCGATAAAAGACGGGGTACTCCGGTTAAGCCTATAACCAGAAAGAAAAGTAATAGTAAAAAAGAGTAGATAAAGTTATGATCGATATCCTCCGTGGAGTGATCGGAATGGTGGCTATAGTAGGTATTGCCTATGCGTTCAGCAAAAACAAAAAAGAAATTAACTGGCAGCTGGTTGGTATCGGGTTTGGGATACAGTTTATTCTGGCAATATTTATTCTTAAAGGACGTGATATGGCTGAATATTGGACCCCGTTAGGATGGCCTAAAGAATTTTTTAGCTGGGTATCTTCTTTTTTTGTAATCGTATTAGATTTCACCACTGAGGGAGCTGAATTTATATTTGGAGACTTGGCATTAAGTCCCGGCATGGAAAATAGTATGGGTAACTTTTTTGCATTCCAGGTACTTCCAACCATAATCTTTTTTGCTTCGCTTACAGCTATATTGTATCACTACGGTATCCTACAGCGACTTGTTCAATATATGGCTAAAGGAATGCAGAAGCTAATGGGAACTTCTGGAGCTGAGTCACTTTCGGTCATTTCCAATATATTTGTGGGACAAACCGAAGCCCCCCTGGTCGTAGAGCCCTATATAAAAAAAATGACAAAGTCTGAGCTGCTAGCCGTGATGACGGGGGGAATGGCGACCATAGCGGGAGGTGTAATGGCAGCTTACGTACAAATGCTTGGAAATTCCTATGCTCAGGCACACGAAGTATCTCTGGATGTGGGTCGCCTAATGTTTGCGGAACAGTTGTTGGGAGCCAGTCTAATGGCAGCGCCGGCAGCCCTGGTAATAGCTAAAATACTTTATCCCGAGATGGGTAAGCCGGCTACTTCTGGTGATGTCAGTATTAAGGTAGAACAAACTGATGCCAACGGAATTGATGCCGCTGCAAGTGGAGCTACAACAGGACTTAAATTAGCAGCTAATGTAGGAGCTATGCTGCTTGCCTTTATAGCTTTATTGGCTATGGGAAACTACTTTCTTGAAAGTTTTGGAGATCTTACCGGATTAAATTCTGTTATACCAGAAGAGAGCCTTCGCATTGAAACTATTTTGGGATGGATTCTTGCCCCTATCACTTTTATTATTGGTGTTCCCTGGGCAGATGCCGTCAATATGGGGTCCCTCTTGGGGACGAAAGTGGTGCTTAATGAATTTGTAGCGTATCTTCAGATGTCAGAAATGGTAGAAAATGCCGTATTATCCCAGAAAACTATTACTATGGCTACATTCGCGCTGTGTGGGTTTGCCAATTTTTCATCCATTGCTATTCAAATTGGAGGAATCGGTGGATTGGCTCCCAGTCGAAAATCGGAGCTTGCCCAATTTGGCCTGATTGCGGTATTAGCGGGGACTTTAGCGAACTTAATGACAGCAACTATTGCTGGAATGTTATACTAACATGATTCTTTTTAAGAACTCTTTTAAAATATTTTTATTCATCGGTGTAACTGCTGCTGTTATAACTTCCTGCGAGCAATCTTATATAGAAAACCAACAGGAAGAGAGTAATATAGCGCGGGTTGGCAATCAATATTTAACGCTCCAGGAGGCTAAAAAACAGATTCCTGTTTTTGCTTATAAGGAAGATAGCATCCAGGCGTTACAGCAGTTCCGCGAACAGTGGATACAGCGTCAGCTCATGCAGAATCAAGCTAAGGAGCTGGGGATAACGGAGGAAGAGTCCATACAACAGAAGATCCAACGAGCTAAACAAGAGGTTATCCAGGAAGCACTGCGTTCCTATGTAATACAGAACGAGGTGGATACTATAGTTACCGAACAGGAAGCCTTGAATTACTTCGAACAAAACAAGGCTCATTTTATACTTGACGAGTCTTATGTTCAATTCAGGCATCTTCGAACACCGAACGTAGAAGATGCCCGGGCAGCAAAACAGGCGTTACGTGATGAGTTGCCCTGGACAGAAGTAGCGGATAGTTTTAGTACCAATTCTAAGCAGGCTATTCGGAATGCAGAACGACACTTTCCTATCTCTATGGCCCTGAATGAAATTGAAGTTATGAATCGCTATCTCCAGAACATGAATGTTGGAGAAATTTCGGCCATTCAGCGTGAAAATGGAGATTATCACTTCGTGCAGCTCATGGATAAGCGTGAACAGGGAGAGCATCCCGATCCGGAGTGGATTATGGATAAAATTAAAAGCTGGATTGTCCTAAATAAAAGACAGCGAAAATTCAGTTCCTACCTTAAGAATCTTTATCTTAAGGCCGAATCGAATAATGAAATAGAGACTTTCGACGTTATACCAACGGAAACTAATCATAATAATACGACTGTAGATACCCTTGAAAGTACTTCAACAGATGAATAAGCCTTTTTATACATTCTCTTTTACCCTTTTACTCTTTTTGATTCCCTTTATCGGATTCGCACAACAAGCACCGGAAGAATCTGTAGATAAAATTGTTGCTGTTGTCAACGACCACATTATTCTTAAGTCAGACGTTGACGAACAGGTGCAACAGTACATGTTTCAAATGCAGCAGCAAAATCAACAGATTTCCTTCGGAGAAGATATTTGGTATGCCGTTCTGCAGAATGTTGTTGATCGGAATATCATGTTGGACCAGGCTGCGATTGACTCAATTACGGTAAGTGATCAACAAGTAAATCAAAATATTGATCAGCGTATTGACCAGTCTGTTCAACAGTTGGGCAGTGAACGGGCTTTGGAAGAACAGATGGGAAAAAGTATTGTTCAGATACGAGCTGATTTACGTGAAGAATACCGAGAACAAATGATTGTTCAACGCTTCCAGCAGCAGAAACGCCAAGAGGTAGATATTACGCGTCCTGAAGTAAAGGAGTTTTACGAAAGTATTCCTAAAGATTCTCTTCCGGTTATTCCAGAGCAAGTTGCAATCTCACAAATTGTAATTGAACCCCCTACTCTTGAAGATGCCCGACAGGAAGCGCTTTCCCTGGCAAAACAGCTTCGGGATTCTGTTCTTAACCACGGTAAATCCATTGAAGATCTGGCAAGAAGACACAGTGACGGCCCCTCCGCTTCGGAAGGCGGTAAACTCCCTCTTATCTCTCTTGATGAATTGGTCTCAGAATATTCTGCTGCAGCGGCTGCCCTGGAGCCTGGAGAGATTTCTGAAGTAGTGGAAACATCTTTCGGCTTTCACGTCATTCGCCTGAATAAGAGAGTGGGTGACCAAATAGATACCAATCACATTCTTATTTCTGTTGATGAAGATAGCTATGATAATCAAGCAGCTATTGATCGATTAAATCAGTTACAGGATTCCCTAAGAAATAATGAAGATGTTACTTTCTCTGAACTGGCTCGAGAGTATTCCGAAGATCCCAATACAGCTCCACAAGGTGGTCGCATATTAAATCCTCAAACCGGTCAACGTTTGTTGACACTTGAAGAACTTGATCCCGCACTATACAGAATTGTTCTGTTGCTGGATGAAGAGGGTAATATTTCGGATCCGAAATCATTTCAGCTTGGCGATAGTAATAATTCCAGACGAGCCTACCGTATTGTCCGATTGGATCAACACGTTCCGGAACATGTTGCAAATCTTGAGCAGGATTATCAGCGAATTAAACAAGTAGCTCTTCAGGAAAAGCAGCAGGAATATATTGAAGATCTAATAAATGAATTGCGTCAGGAAATGTACGTAGAGTATAAAATTCCTATTCCCGATCGTTATGAAGATCCTGAAGAAGATCCTATTCTTTAGAAAGGATTAATTTTACTTGCTGTTATTATATTATCATAAGCCTCGGTTTATTCATTTAAACTGAGGCTTTATCATAGGGCCCTGCACCAATATTGCTATATGGTATAATTAAAATTCATCTTCTCACGGCCTAAGAGATGACTTCTTCTAAAAAGCTAATACTCCCCTTCTGTACATTAATCTCAGTCTGGATACCTATCGGAAGGGTAAGCATACGATCAATTCGGTAAATATCTTCTCCCACATCTTCAATTAAAAGGATGCTGTTATTAAAGTCCGGCAAGTAATCAGATCCGATCATCGCTATAAGAACGGTTAAATTGCCACCTAAAAACCTTCCTCTTGCAGTTCCGGGATTAACTATTCTAAAGGGATTATAGCTTTCTGAAAGATACTCTTTGACAGATACCGTATGCTCACCTCTGCTCCCAGTTATTTTACGAAAATGAATGGTGGTGAAGTGTGTCCATATTGATTTTGCTACAGGGCCGTGGAAGGTTACAAGTCCGGTTTTAGTATAAATAGCAAGTAGTAGTGATGTTATATCACTAAAGCCTATGAGCGCTTTTGGATAGTCTTTAATTATTTGATAATCAATTTTGTCAAGTATACGATTACATCCCCAGCCGCCGCGAAATGGAAGAATCGCTTTTACGGAAGGATCAGCAAACATAGTATTAAGATCTTCAGCACGTTGATCGTCCGTACCGGCTAGATAACCATGTTTTTTTCTTGCGTGCTTCCCCTCCTTGACTTTATATCCCATCTGTCGAATGGTTTGAATAACTTTATCGTAATCTTCATCTTCACCAGTAATTCCCGCTGGACTGATAAGGCCAATGGTATCGCCGGCATTAATGTGCCCAGACCAAGGGTTTCTATGAATCTTTTTCTATCCATGGGGCATTATTTATATAATTTTCGTTCCAGGATAAATTCTTCTACTTTGGTTGGTACCAGACCATTTATTTTTTCGCCTTCCTGAACTTTTGTTCTTATTTCTGTAGAGGAGATATCCATCGGTTTATGCGATACAAAATAAGTATTCTCTCTAATTTTGTTTCTTAGTTTCCGGACATCATAGGAAGGCCGCCGAGCCACCAACAGTTCACAGTATTCTAAAATTTCCTCCCATTGATGCCAGCTGTCAAAATCTATAAGGGAATCTTCCCCCATGCACAGGAAAAAACGCTTGTCTTTAAATTTTTTTTTAAACTCTCTAAGGGTTTTTACGGTATAATATGGAGGGCTAAGTTGTTGCTCAAAATCACTTATTTTAGCATTTTTAATATTAGAAAAAGCAAGCTGCAACATCTCAAATCTGAGATTGTAATCAGTTTTGTCCTCTCGTTGTTTATGAGGCGATTCGGGGGTAAGCATTATCCATAACTCAGAAATATAGGATGAGTTTAAAAAAGATTGAGCAATGGAAATATGTCCCCTGTGCACAGGATCAAAACTCCCTCCAAAGAGACCTACTGCCTGGCTACCTAAAGCCATTATCTTGAACTTTCGGTGGTTGAATCCATATCAAGTGAGTCTTCTTCCTGCGATTCCGATTCCCCTGAATTATCTTCTAGGCTGGCTAGAGCTGACCGGGCTTCATCTACATGATCCTCAGCTTCAGATCGATAATCTCCATCCGGGAAAAGCTGAATGAATTTTTCATAGGCTTCAACTGCAGATTCATACCGTTCCCTTTGTCTTTCTGTAACACTTCGGTCGGCATAAGTTACAAATGTCTCTATTTCATCCACAAGCGCTCGCTGAGCCCAAATAGATTCAGGATAATTATCGATTGTCAGATCATAATAAACAATAGCCGCTTCGTAGCGATCTGTTCTTTGGTAAAGATCTGCTGCGTAGTACAGTTTTTTTGCAAGCTTAGACCGTAGTTCCGTAATGTATTCTGCGGCTTCTTCTACTCTTTCCGAGTTAGGGTAGCGAGAATTGTAGAGTCTGAACTTCTCAATAGCAGTACGAGTATGTTTCTGGTCAAGCTTATAACGTGGGCTTAATTTATAATAACTGAATGCCTCCTTAAATTGTGCATCTTCTCTCCTGTCCCCTCGGGGATGAAGGGTTATATATCTGCTATATTCTGATGCTGCAAGTAAATATCTTTCGTTATTAAAATAAGACTCAGCAAGATAATACTGGGCCTCCCGCCCATATTCAGTACCGCGGGAAATTTGGATAACCGTTTCAAAAGCATCCGCTGCGTCTGAATAGTCTCCGGATTGATACAGACTCATTGCCTTTTTATAAGCCACTTCCAGCGAATCACCCCGTTGTATGAGATCCTCATTTTTGCAGGATATAAAGGCAACTGCCAAAAACAAAATGCAGACTGTTCTTAAAAGATTTGACGAAATAGATCGGAAGAGCACCGTCTGA
>JBEPXF010000008.1:0-19355 GCA_041642075.1 Fodinibius sp. | reverse complement strand
AGATTTGACGAACTAATCTTCATACCTTGATTTATATATTTCAAAATTCTCGAGAGATTAATCGATTTAAAAAATTAATTAACTGATCTTTGTAAGTAGATGCTTCAAAGGTAGTTACAATGTCCATTGATTTTTGATAGTAGTCTTTGATAGCAATACGGGTCGAATTAATTACACCCAATCTTTTATAAAGTTCTACTACCCGAACCACGTCCTTCTCCGAATTATTTTTGCTTCTGAGAATATCCTGTAAAACCTTTGTTTCTTTGTTATTACATCTTTGTAACGCAAGTAGAGACAGATATGTTTTCTTGCCTTCCAGGATATCTCCACCCCGTTGCTTTCCAAATTTTTCGGGATCAGCAATTACATCCAGTAAATCATCTTGAATCTGGAAGGCTATGCCCATCGTTTGTCCTATATCATAAAGCTTTTGGAGAATACTATCGCTGGCTCCTGCTACGGCTCCACCAATAGCGAGTGATCCACTAATAAGCGCAGCAGTTTTTCCTTCAATCATATGCAAATATTCATCAATAGAGACGTCCATTCTATCTTCAAAATCAAGATCATAGGCTTGTCCTTCGCACACACTTTCTGCACTGTCTAAAAATATGTCGATAATTTGTGCATACTGATCCTTTGAATAGTTCTTGGTGCGGCCGTAGTACTGCAACTGTTTAAAGGCTTTCGCGTACATGGCATCTCCCGAAAGGATAGCGGTGTTAGCATCCCATTTTTTATATACACTATCTTCTCCCCTGCGGGTTTCGGCCGCGTCCATAATATCGTCGTGAAGCAGGGTAAAGTTATGGAGTAGTTCAAGAGCAATAGCTGCGGATAATGCCTCTTGGGGTTCTCCACCAGCAATGCCGCATCCTGTAAGCGTTAAGAATGGACGCACACGCTTTCCCGGCAGGTCAAGGGTATAACGAACCGGATCATATAAAAGTCCCGGGGTATCCGGCAGATTTAAAGCCGAGAGCCCCTCTTCAATAAGCGTCGATAATTGTTTGTGTTCAATAGTTTGCACAGAAGGAAATCTAATTTTCTAAAAGGCCAAATATAAGCATTTTAGTGGAAGATGTTACCGGTCTCTACGCTTTAATTTCACATGTTTGGGTTCTAAGTCTTCCAATCGTTCACAGCCCAAAAGTGTAAGAATAATTGTCAATTGGCGCTTCCAGTTCTTATATAGCTTTTTAATACCGGTTTTACCGTCGTCGACAATAGCTTTAATAACCGGCTGGGCGGCAGCTGAAAAATTACTGCCCAGACAAATAGACTTGGCAATATCATGACTGGAGCGGATACCTCCGGAAGCGATAAGCTGAAAATCAAAATCTTTTTTAAGATCTGTAGTTTGGAGTAATGCTTCAGCAGTAGGAATTCCCCAGTCATTAAAAGTATCCTGAGGTTCACGGTTACTTTTTCTCCTGTTCTCTACTTTAGCCCAGCTGGTCCCACCTGCCCCTGCGATATCAATTACCCTCACTCCAGCCTCCAGCAGACGTCGAGCGACTTCTGCTGAAATTCCGGCTCCGGTTTCTTTAACCATTACAGGTAGATTACAATCCTCGACTAATTGAGCTATTCCATTCAAAATGCCTCTAAACGACCGGTCTCCTTCTGGCTGTATAAGTTCCTGAAGAGGATTCAAATGCACAATTACGGCATTTGCTTTAATAGAGGAAATAAGCAAATTAATCTTTTCCTTGGATAGTCCCCCTATTAACTGTGCACCTCCAATATTTGATGCAATAAAAGCATTAGGAGCCCGCTCGCGGACGATAGAAAAAGAGGATATAGATTCCGGATCTTCCAACATAATACGCTGACTTCCAACCCCAAATGGGAGATTATATTCCTCGCAAAACTCTGCTATAATAGCGTTGACAGCTCCGGCATCCGTATACCCTCCCGTCATTGAGGATATAAATAGAGGGAAGTCAAAAGTCTGGTCTAAGAACTTTGCTTCGGTGGATACGTTCTCTAGATTGACTTCCGGCAGGGCATTATGTACAAACCGATATTGCTCGAATCCGGTGGCTTGTTTATAGTCCATCTTACCGGAAGTAGTAAGATTTACATGGTCTTTTTTTCGCTGTTTAATGGTCATTAGCAGACCGCGATAGTTTCATTGATTATACAATTCTTTTGATTAAGGTAGGTAAGTTAGCCGGAAAGCGAAAATATATCTGCCTGATTATTAGTCATTGCTCCTAATTAGTGATAGGTATAAATTTTTCCTTATAATAATTCGGCGGACAACCATTTAATCAGAAATTTTCCAAGATCTACAAGCCCCTTTATTCTTGTTTCATCTTGGATGAAATGCCGTTCACATAGTTTTTAACCATGTCAATTTCTTTAGCTAAATCGGATCCTAAAAAGCCGGTAATATCGTCATTGGATATATTTTTATTATAGTATGCTAAATATTTCTTTGCGAGTGGCAGATAGGACCAATGCCATTTTTCTTCATTGTATCCTGTACGACCGTTTTGACTTTTGTCTGTATAAGGCTGATAAAAGCCAAAATCATTGGCACGCTCTTGCAGCCATTCGTACTCTTTTTTTCCCTGCCCCTCTTCAAAGTAACTGTTATTTAAATTATTAAGATCGATATCGGTTCCCCAGTGATGGCGGGAAGTCATCGGCATGGAGCTGTATTCCAGTATTTCAAGGGCTTTATCCAAATCGGAATCGGCTGATGAATTATTCCACTTCTGTTCCCAAATGGCCTTTTGATTACTAAAATTACGTGTCCCGGAAATAAGAGTAAGTGTAACTCCGTCTGACCTAGCACTGTCAGCCATAGCTTTGAATGCCTCGTACGTTTTTTTATGCAGATATATTTCTTTATCGGCGTATTGTGGATCTACCTTTACAAAATCATCATGGGTAGAGAAATCAAATTGTCCGGTCACAAAATCATCAGAAACATCGACTTGCAGCGTATCCTTTGTCGTGCTTTGTCCTTGTCGCTCGGTTTGAACTTGCTGATTATTAGAGGAAGAGTTATCTGTATTGCAACTTAACATCAAAATAGGGAGTAGAAAGTAAATGATTCTCATAAAACTGAATACGTATATAAACTTAAACTGGGAATTAATAATGGGATGAATCATAAACTACAATTCTTCTATAAATTTACCATAAATCCAGCCGGTGATGTCATCATCGGTTCGAATTTTATACCACTTTTCTCCACTCATGGCTTCAATATCATTTTTGCTGATAGTGGCCTCGGTTGCACCATAATCGGGCGTAGAGAAAGATGCATGAACAGAATCATTACGATCCTCAAGAATATTAAGAGCTTTGCCTCCGGGTAAACTTATCTGGTTACCATTTTTAACAATAGTTACATCACGTTTCAGGATCGCTTCTTTGCTATCACCTGAACTATATTGATCAAGAATTTGAACTTTTGTTCCCTTATTGGCAACCACACCGGCCGAACGCGATTCAGTGGTATGGTCACTTCGGATAATAACGTTTGAGCCGGTTACCCGACCTTCAGTCGCCATATTATCACGTGAAATTTGTTCTATTTTGTCTTGGGCTTCAGATCGGAACTCACCTTCCGGAAATTTTTCTAGGTATTGTTCAAATGCATCAGCAGTTGAGTCCTCTTTGACAGATTCCCAATAGTGGTTATCAGCTCGTTTCTTTGCTTCTTCAATGTGCTCTCCCTCCGGATTAGCTTCTATATACTCCTGATACGCTTCATAGGTATCTTCTTCTTCAGCATCCTCCCAGGTTGCAGAACTACAGCCCACCATTAGACTCAGGCCCGTTAATGTCATTATAATTACGGAAAAGCGAATAAATCTTACGTCCATGATATTATTACCTTTTAAAGTAGGTATTGTTAGTATCTCTTTAGCTCAGTTTAATTAAAAAAATGACAGTAATAAAAGTTATAATCCAATTTTTTGCACTCATTATTTACAACAGAGATTCATAGACTCTAATGGCAGTATTTTTTAAATCATATAACTTCCTCCATTAATATGGAATGTAGATCCAGTCATATGTGATACCTTGCCAGAGGCCAAGAAAGCCACCAATTCTCCTACTTCTTCGGGAGAGGTAATTTCGTCAAAGGCCATACCCTGAGTTAAATATTCTTCCCCATAAACGTCTATAGAATCCATAGCCATATCTGTTTTTATGAATCCCGGAGCAATGGAGTAAGCAGAAATCTGATCCTTGCCGAAATCCCGGGCGATACTCTTGGTAAAGGCTACGAGTCCGCCCTTGGATGCGGCATAAGCTGCGTATTCCTGGGTATCTCCCCGGTACGCGGCTCGGGAAGCGATGTTGATAAGGATTCCGCCCTTTTCTTCTCTCCAGCGCCCAATGGCCCATTTAGACATTAATGCCGGAATGCGGAGATTCACCTGCATAGTCTGATCCCAGTTTTCCAACCACTTATTTTCTTCGGTAGACATATCGGCATCTTGGAATATACCGGCATTATTGACTAATACATTTGGGGCTGAGGTACGGTCAAAAACCGGTTGTAAGATTTTCCTAACTTTCTCAATCTGGGCTAAATCAAGATGAAAACCTTCAAAGCAGTCACTTTTTACAAATTTATCAGGGAATTGCGAGCTCCGTGCGGTACCAATAACCTTCCCCCCTTCTTTTAATATTGATTCAGTAATGCTTTGACCTATGCCTCTTGAGGCACCGGTAACTAATGCGTAAACAGATGATGAGTTTTTCATATTATTTCCAATTTATTCTTCATTTATTTTCTGTTTCAAATAATTCAATAATTCAGTACTTCGCTGCCTTTGAGGCTGCAGTTCAGCCAGCTTTTGTGCATGTGGAAGTGCTTCCTGAAATTGTTCCTGTTGTATATAAAGGGTACACAACCCATAACGATAATCGGGATTATCAGGCTCTATTTTAATGGCTTCAAGGTATTTTTGTTCTGCCTGCTCGGGACGTTCAAGCTGTTGCAGGCTGATAGCCCAATTATAATACAAACGTGCATGTTCGGGCATTAAACGGACAGCTTCTTCAAAATATGCAGAGGCCTTTTCCAAACGTTTTTCTTCGGCTACCAAGAGTCCCAGCGAGTAGTAAGCGGGACCATACTCAGGATCTATATCAACGACTGTCTTTAGAAGCTCTTCAGCTTTTTCATTATTGCCCTGTTGATTATATATGTAGGCCAAATTAATTCGAGCCGGATTAAAAAGTGAATCTCTATCTAGTGCATTGCGATAAGCTGATATTGCCTGTTCGGGGTTTCCTCTGTTTTCAAAAAATTGCCCCCTGTTCATTAATCCCTGTGGAAAATACTGAGTTACTTGTAAATACTGTCGATATTCCTGAAGTGCATTTTTAAAGTGATCCTTAAGTGGAAATGATATATTGGATACAGAAAACTCCGCAAGACCTCCAGCTGCAGCCACTCTTACAGACCGTACCGAATCGTCTAACGCATCCTGTAATGGATTGATCTTTATCTCTTCCGGAATATTTCCTAATATACGTACGGCACTCGTTCTGACAAGTGGATTCTCATCTGACAGCATTTGTGCGAGTAATCCAAGATACGATTCCGCTCCCCATTCGCCCAGATACCAGATAGCGGTGGCTCGGGCAATATCAGGCTGAGAAGTATCAGCGATGAGTGCTTCTATCTCTGACGCAGCATCTCTTCCCTCCTCACTGGCTTTCAGTAAAGCTTCAGAAAAATGATTAGGCCGATCGGGGCCATACCACTGCTCAACGACATTGGCTGCCCATTCTGGTGATTCCTCGGTGTGACAACTGTTGCAGGCATTCGGCGTATCAAATTCGGCACTCAAATCGGGGCGTGGTACCCGAAAGCTGTGGTCACGGCGAAAATCAACTTCCATATAATAACGTCCCGGCATATGACAATCAATGCAGCGGGAACCCTCTGATTCTATATTATGCCTGAGGTGTTTATAGGTATCATATTGAGGCTCATGACATTGCATACATAGCGAGTTGTCGGTTACGTTTGCTTTCAATTCAAGGCTGTGTGGGTCGTGGCAGTCCGAACATGCTATATCTTCTTTAAACATCTTACTCTGAAGGAAAGAACCGTATACATACACCTCATCCTTAATTTGTCCGTCTGGAAAATAAGCCTCCGGATGCGGTAATGTAACGCTATAATGATCTAAAAAATCTCCATCATGTTCATAAGTGCCGGTTAACTCCTCGCGCAATGCGTGACACTGGGCACACTGATTGATTTGGTCTAATTGCTTAGTGTTAGAGGTCACCTGAAGATCTTGCCGAATACGATCTACAGTTGCTTCTGCAGATTCCTCAGATTGCATAAAAGTGACATGCTTTTCAGCGGGGCCGTGACAAGCCTCACAGCTGACGTTAATACTACTCCAACTGGTATCAAAAGAATCAGCTTCTGCAATATAATTTTGTCGCAAGTTCGTTGAATGACAGTCCGCACACATGCTGTTCCAATTCATGGCCCCACCGGTCCAGTGCATCCAGTCCCCGTGGGAGGCCTCCTCTTCGGGATTCAGGGCAAACCATTCTTTTTTTTCAGTATCCCACGCGATGTTTAGTGCTTGCAATTTACCTTTCCCAAAATAAATGAGGTATTGCTGCAGGGGCTCCCATCCAAAGGTATGTGAAACTTGGTAGCGGACAGATTCTCCATTTGGACCCGGTACCTCTACCATGTATAGAGAGTCTCTTCGGAAAAACCGATAAGTTTCCTGATTATGTGTAAATGTAACATCATTAAAGTTGCCTCTAACCGTAGTTTCATTCGCTTCTTTCATAGCATAATCATGATGCGAACCCTCCCAGGCTTCAATTTCGTCTGAATGACATGACTGGCAAGACTCATCTCCCACAAAGGAAGAATGAGGAGAACTACTGTCTAATCTATCTTTAACCTCTTCTTTTGGCTGATTACAGCTATAAAAAATTCCAATCCCAGCGGTAAAAAATACAATGAAGAGCAATAGTGATATTCGGGACATGCTTCCTAAAATAAATTGGTCGGTTGAATGAGAGATTTTTTTATAATTAGAAATCTTTTAAATACTTCAACTGCTTTTTAGAAGTTTGGCGACTTGTTCGTTGTTGTTATTTCTGGCAAAATCTATTGCGGTTTCTCCATCTTTGTCCTTCAATGATACATCTGCTCCAAAGTCCAATAGTATCTCCACCACTTCAAAGTGTCCTTCTGCAGCCGCAAACATCAGTGGTGACCATCCTTCCTCATTATCTACAACATTGGGATCGGCTTCCTTTTCAAGCAGAAGCTCTACTGTATCAGGATATGGACCGCTGGCCGCAAATATAAGCGCAGTTCTTCCCTGACTATCCCGGACTTCTATCTCCGCTCCCTCATTGAGAAGTTGCTCAACGATAGTACTATGCCCATTAAAAGCGGCTAACATCAAAGCTGTACGTCCCATACCATCTGCTTCATTGAGTGGGATATTCTGTCTGATTCCCATTTTTACAACTTCCTGCTCCCCATTAAAAGCCGCCTGTCGTAATAATTCAGGGCTTACTTCCTGCTCAATACTCGTCTCCCCTGATGCAGAAGAACTATTGGCAGATTGCTCTGATTGAGTATCCTGATCTGAGTTATTGCATCCGATCGTAAAACTAAATACAAATAAGCTCACTAGAACAATGAAATTCAGATATGTAGATATATTTGTCATGAGAGTAGCACTTAAAGGTTTTTTAAAGGCTAATTGAAATCCCGAATATTTATTTTAAAAAGGAAAATAAGATACAGTATAATAAAGCTCAGTGAAACTCTCTATAACTTGTTCTTTCTCTCCCTTTTAACAATATTCTGAGTTGTAGTTAAATAACTTGATGAAATAGTAGATCCGTAATGAATAAACTTTCTTTTCTTGTTATCCTTTCTCTTTTATTTCTTTTATCGGGGTGCCAATCAGATTCTCCCTCTACTTCTTCTTTTGAAAATCCAGCAGGTTTAAACAGCCAGTTCCCTTATCTCTATACTGTAAATAATACCCTTTACATGAGCTGGATTTCTTCGGATGGGGATGATTCTTATTCCCTGAACTATTCTCGTTATACCAGTGGAACATGGGATACTACGCAAACTATTGCCCAAGATAGTAGTTGGTTCGTAAACTGGGCAGATTTTCCATCGATAATTGCCACTAAAGATGGTCCTCTGGCTATGCATATGCTAAATAAAAAGCCGGGCGGTCCTTACGCGTACGATGTTAATATATATCCTTTTAAAAACGGTAATAGCACCTCGCCGTTAGTTCCCCACACTGATAGCACTGCTACTGAACATGGATTTGTGTCCATGATTCCCTGGGATAGCGATACCGTTCTTGCTGTATGGCTTGACGGACGTCAATCAGCCGATCGCACCGATGAACAATATTTTGACCTTGACTATGCTATGACCCTTCGGGCTGCCATCATTTCCACATCCGGGGAAATAAAAGAATCTTTTTTGATTGATGATGCTGTATGCGATTGCTGCCCCACTTCCCTTGTAAAAACGCCTAAAGGCGCACTTGTTGCTTATCGGGATCGCACTGAGGAAGAAATACGGGATATTAGTATCAGTCGATTTGACGGTACTAGCTGGTCAGATCCTCAAATTGTTCACAAGGATAACTGGAATATTAGTGCCTGTCCGGTTAATGGTCCGGCCCTGGCTGCACAGGATTCTCTGGTTGTACTGGGTTGGTATACCGGGGCTGATGATAACCCCCGGGTGCAGGCAGTTCTTTCTCAAGATGGGGGAAATAGTTTTCAGGAATCCCAACTTCTCAGTGATCAAAAAACTATCGGAAGAGTTAACGCTACCATCCAAAATAATCGTATCTACCTTTCTTTTCTTGAAAAATCAGATAATAAGGCCGTTTTACAAATTGCTTTATTGGGTCAGGATGGCATGCAATCAGCAACTGTAGATACCCTGAGCAAATCCAGACAAACCGGTTTTCCGCAATTGGAAGCTATTGAAGATAAAATTATTCTGGCCTGGACAGCTGTATCAGATACCGCAACTAGCATCAAGACTGTTCAGTTAAACGCCTCACACTTTGATTAGAAAACCTAAATAAATTTATAAAAATCAGTTCTTTTGGCCTTTACATTCACAAATTATTCATTCCCATCGCCTAGTTTTTTGTTTTCAGCCCATTTTTAATCATTTAGCGAATTAATCCATTCAGCAATTTGCAGGGCTTCTTCTTCCGGAACGATTGTCATTGGCGGCATTGCGGTTGCATAATCCGGCCAATTAGAAAGATCAGGATTGTACATAAGCTCTACCATTTTTTCATTTGAGTAGTTTCGCTTGGCAATTTCAGTAAAAGGAGGACCAACCTGTCGTTCATTGGTGCTATGGCAGGATGTACAGGTATACTGGCTTAGGAGAGGTTTGATAGTTTCATAGGAAGGGGCCGCTTCAGTATCGGTATCAGCCAGTTCATTTTCATTACCTTCGCCCTCTTGCTTTTTATTTTCACTCACAGAATTATAGGTAGAAAGTTCATTTTCAGCCAACCTTTCTCCTGATGGAATTTCATTAAGGGTATAATAAGCTGAATTATGCAATAAAGGCAGCTCATTTTTAGCGGAACGGATACCATCCAGCTCAATATGATGCACATAATATTGCCTCAGGTTATCAACAACAATCCGAACTTTTGTATCATCTTCAGAGAGCCTAACTCCTTTAATATTTCCTGGTGCGGGATTCACCATAGGGCTACCATATACAGGGTGATATTTATAGGTAAAACTTGAAACGGCATACGAAGCAATATCCTTTGCCGTTACTTCATCAATGGGTTTTGTAAATGTAATTTCAAATCCATCCGTCTTGGCCCGAATAGTTTTTATCTCAAAAGGGATCTGTCCATTCCATACAAGGCGCTGTAATCCCTGGTTTGCATTCCCGGCTGATCCCCACCCCCGATTCGTTTCACCAACAAATAAAGAGCCGTCGTCGGCCCAGGCCATGCGAAGCACTCCGGATTGGAATTCACTTCGGAATTCAAAGGCTGCTCCTTGATAAACACCATTAACTTTTTCTAGATCGATGCGCATGATCTTACTTTGCCCCTGGTCGCCAACTAATAATTGGCCTTCAAAGGGACCAAAATGACCGGCAGGTATTTTCTGTATGTCTGAATTTGATATTCCAAGAATGCCATGGGGTAACCAGACCGCAGGAATCTTGAGTTCAGGAATCTCATCCTGCAAACCAAACATCGTAGCATAATTCTCTTCATTTTGAATGTTTTCCGGTTTTATATAGTCGCCGTCCTCATCCTTGTTATATCGGGGATCCACATGTTCATAAAGCTGTTCAGTAGTCATGTCGAGTGGAGAATTCGGTTTATCCGTCCACCGCAAACCGGCAGGATGACCCATAAAATCGCCTTTCTCAACATGCCATAGTCCTCCGGAACCTATCCAGTCCCCTTGGTTTTCTGTGTAAAAAAGTTCTCCGTCAATGACATTAAGTCCGGCAGGTGAACGCATTCCGGTAGCCCACGGCTCCATTTGGCCATTTTCACTGATCCTCATCATCCAACCCCTCCATGGGACCCTGCTTTCGCCTCTCCACCATTGTTGGTCGCCAAATGCTACATTTGCCGAAACAAAAAAGGAACCATCCGGTGCTATAACAGGGCCAAAACTGTATTCGTGGTAATGCCCTGACAGAGGCCAGTCATAAATGGTCTCAACTACATCGGCCTTGCCATCCATATTGGTATCTTCGAGCTTAGTAAGTTCTCCTCTCTGGGCCAAATAAAGAGCTCCGTCTTTATAGGTTAAACCCAGAACTTCATGGAGTCCCGTTGCTAACTGTCGAAAATAGGGATTGCTGCTTGTTGGATTTTCTACGATAAAAACATCTCCTCTTCGCGTGGCAACGCCAAGATCTCCATTTGGTAGAAGAGTTAAACCTCCAACTTCCAATAAAATATCTTCCGGAGTTCTAACATCTACGATATCAAAATAATCTTCTTCACTCTGTGTTTCCTGAGCAAAAGCTGATATGCTAAAACATAAGACAAGAATCAGCGTGGCTACGTAATGTTGTTTGAAATACATAGAAGTGTTCATTTATTCGTAATAGCTTTTTTAAAAAAGGATGGTATAATTCAATGTAGAGGTCGCTGGCACAATAAGCTCCTGCTGGTCGTCAATGGTGCGAATTTCAGCATTAGGGGCATCATCAACTTCTAAATAATAAGAGCGACCATTAACCAGATATCGGTTGTTTTCTCCCTCTTCAATTGACTGACCAACTGCTATTCTTACGTATAAATCTTCAGCAATATTTTGAAAATTCATGGTTCGTTTTATTCCTTTACCCTGGGATAATACGCGAATTTCATCCTCTATATCGGTATCATAAACCTGATATTTAAAAGTAGGATTATCATTTCTATCCAACTGATATCCCTTAGTACTGAATGCGTTTTCTACAGTATCACTATTCCAGGCCTGCTGCTTATCTTCAAGTAGAGCAACAGCAAATGCCGGTTTATCAAGCAATTGCTCTACAGAACCGGTTGGCCGGGAAGAACCATCTCCCCTATTGTGCCACATAGGAGTTACATCTAAAAACCTTCCTCTCCATATCTGAACAATGTTTCCTTTCTTTAGATCATAGGTATAGTGAATGTTATTCGGACTACTTACAGATATTGCATGGGTTAATCGGCTTCCGTCAGGTAAATCCCGGAAGCTTCTTAAAACCGGTTCATCTTCCGCCTCAACATAGATTGGATTAACATCACTCTGTCCGGTCACTCTCTGTTCACTAAGTTGATGTGGACGGAGTCGCTCGGAAGAAACCGAGAGATTGAAACCGGGTGATCCCCACTCTTCCTGGCGGGCATAATATAGCTTAAAAGGAATATCCCCTTTGGATAAACTGAGACTTCCTTCCTCTTCGTCAATTCCGATTACTTCCTCGCCATCAATGAGTAATACCCCCCCACCGCCCGAGGCATTTAACTCAAACGTATAATCTGAGGCTTCCCTTATATTCAACGTCCCCTCATAATCAATAAGAAATTGATCAGGTAATTGCCCAAGGTTAGTTGTTAAGTGGTTAGTCTCACCAGAACGCACGACAGAAAGGGTATCAAAATCAGGTACTTCTCTAAATTCTCCTTCAAAAATATTAAAGCCGATATTGCTTATTGATGGAGCTTGCTGGTCATAACGATTTATTGAAATATTTCGAAAAGCAATAGCACCATGATCTCCCTGTAGTCGCAAAGGACCTTGCGAGGCTTCCTCATTACTTATTGCACCCCTTGTGGGTCCTAGCAACTCAACATCCTCATGGATGGTCACGCCATTTAGCGTAGCTTCTATGATTTTTGCATTTTCAATCTTATTCCCCTCATCATCAAAACGGGGAGCACGGAATGAAATCTTTAAATCCTGCCACAATCCCGGTGCCCGGCTGGCATTCTGGCGTGGTGGATATCCCTGAAATCCTTTTTGGCCTTCGGGGCGGTCTTCATCCCAACGCTCATAAATACCGCCATTGTCTCCTGAAGAAGGATTTTTAGTAGTCCAGCTGTCAAGGAGTTGCACCTCATATCGGCCTTGTAAATAAATGCCGGAATTGGACTCTTTAGCCATCATATATTCAAGCTCCAGATCAATATCCCCATGTTCAAAATTAGTAAACAGGTCTTTTCCCTGATGATCACTTGGATCATTTACAAGAATGCCTGTTCCATTCTTCGTGTTTATGACGTTTGCTTCTTCCAACGAAGCTGAAACCCCTCCGGCAATACCCCAGCTTTCCCCGGGATTTTCAAATGCTGAAAGATCCTGAAGAGTCAGTTCATTGGTTGCTTGAGCCTGAGCAAGTAAGCTGACACTCCCTAATATTAGGATCGCAACTAAAGAGATCCTGAGTAGGAAGCTAAATAGAGCGTTTAAATAGGTAAATTGAGGATCGGTTTGTTGCTTCCCCAAAAGTGTTCTTTGATTTAATTTAGTAAGCATATATAAATTTGATCAGTTTCTGTATATGAGAAATAAGGAGCAGTTAGGTATAAATAGTGAAAGCCAAGCAGTTAATAGTATCTCTTTGGTACTTGTGAAAATAGCTGAGTATATGAAATAGAATTAAAACCTTTGTTTTAAAATTTCATCTTGACTAAAAATTCAATTTAAGTTATAGAGCATGCAATTCTAATAAAATAGCTGCACGCTCTATACTTTTGGAGTTTCTTTGTTAATTTTAGCGAATATAATATTAGTAACCGGGATTTTGCTCAAGTGCAGGGTTCGTCTGTATTTCATCATCGGGCAATGGATATAACAGATGATGTTCCTCGTATGTTTGTCCCCAGTTATTAGACTGGCCAACGACGTCCACGAAATTTACTTCACCCGGATTGTTTTCTGAAGCTACAGGGTACATTCTGGTACGCTGGATATCCGACCAAATTTTGAAGTTCAGGGCCAATTCACGAAGTCTTTCTTTCCAAACCTCCTCTACAAACTCTTGTTCTGAAAGTCCGGTTAAATCAGCCTCAATTTCACTTCTATCTGTTTGCCAGTAAGCTCTGCTCCGTACATCAGCCAAATAGGAAACTGCCTCATTGGTAACCCCTTCTGAACGAGCAATAGCCTCAGCTGCAATCAATAAGACTTCTGCATAGCGGTATACCCTGATATCTCGTTCTCCTCTGCCCGTCTCAAAGATTGCTTCTTCTTCGAACCATAGGTATGGAGCCCATTCCCCGAATTCATAATCTTCACCATTTCGACTAAAGGAATTGTAAAATAGCTGTTGGTTTTGAATTCTAAGGTCTTCATCCGGATCATAAAACCAGGTAAATTCTTCAATCGGACGGTATGCATTTAAGGTACGCCCGTAGTTAATACCTTCCGGTCTGACTACTCCGGGAATCGTAATACGCGGATTATCATTTGGAGAAATCTCGGCATTATATTCTATCCCATATACATATTCTCGGTCAGTATCAGAAGAGCGTAGTTTATTATAGGCACTTTCCTCGTCAGATTCTCCGTGCTGAACTAGTTCGTGTGCTCCTGCCTGTATGACTGATCTGGCAGCATCAGCTGCATTAGCATAATTATCCATTTCCTGTAGAGGAAAACCTGACATTTGAAGATAAACATCAGCTAAAAGCGTATAAGCAGCTCCCTGTGTTACCCTGTATCCGTTCATTGGGAAAGGTCCTTTAGGCAATACCCCCTGATCAATAGCCCAGTTAAGATCATCAACAATTTGGCTGTAAACAGCTGCTGAATTGTCGCGCTCAACTTCAATTTCTTCAAGCCCTTCTACTGGTTCTGTTAACAGTGGAACATCTCCAAAGAACTTAACCAAAGAAAAGTAATTAAGAGCCCTGAAAAATCGAGCTTCTGCCAATAATTGGTTTTTTTCACTGTCAGCCATTCCTGTCATATCAGGAATATATTTAAGAGCCGTATTTGCTCTTGAAATCACATTATAATGGCCTGACCACCAGCCATCAAAGAACTGATTCAAAACTTCAGGGCCTAACTGAAGATCCTGGGCTACCTGTCCTTGAATACGTTCCCCCTTTCCTTCGTTATCAAAATAGCCAGACATATATCCGCCCATCATAGCATCAGCACCGCCAAAACCTCCAGAGTTATAAAAGCTGGCTCCCTGTCCATCTCTGTACAGGCCATTTACTAAACCACGAGCTCCATCTGGCGTTTCAATTAATTGATCGACCGATATCTCATCTTTGGGCGTTTCTGCCAAAAAATTATCGCAGGAACTCAAAGCCCAAAAAGACAATGCAAGAATAATCACTAGCTTCTTCATAGTATTTAGATATGTTTTAAGAAATGAGTATTTAGAATCTGAAATTTACTCCAAGGGTAAATGTTCGGGGTTTAGGATATTGATAGAAGAAAATGTTTTGTGTATTCGGATTACCTCCCCATGATGTTCCTTCGGGATCGTGCCCTTTAAAATCAGGGTGATGAATCACAAATGCATTTTCCAAACTTGCAGTAACTCTCATTTGCTGCATACCTAATCGGGAGGTTAAACTTTGGTCAAAGGTGTAACCCAGTGAAAAAAGGTTTCCTCTTATATAGGAACCGTCAACGATCCAATGGCTGTCTGCCTGCGTATTTTGTCCGGAAAGAGGTTGGTGCCTAATCCGCTGTATCGGGGTATCCTGATTGTCTTCAGTCCAAGCATCATAAAGCTGAGTACTGATTCCATTGGTAAGCGCCTGCCGGTCTTCTGCAGTATGCATAAACTGCTGCATAATCTCACTACCGTAGACAAATTGGATATCAGCGGTAAAGTCAAAATTCCCGAAATTAAACTCATTCACAAAGCTTCCGGTCCAATCAGGCATGCCATGACCAATAATCTGCCGATCCTCTGATCTTTTTGCTTCCCCAGGAATACGACCCGCTTCGGCTGCCTCAGCTGCCTCATCAGTATTCCAGGTACCAAAGCGTTCGAATCCGTAGAAAGTACCTATAGGTTCACCAACTCTGAGGATCGTCTGGCTTCCCGATACCCAATTTGGACCTGGGAAGATATCTTCATCTTCAGCACCAAGGCTCTCTACCCTGTTAATGTTATAATTGAAATTAAGTGTAGATGACCAGAAGAAATCTGAGCTCTGTACATTCCTCGTGGTTAACATAAGATCGATGCCCCGATTAGAAACAGAACCTACATTATCCATAACTACATCAAAACCAGTAGTCGCCGGGATAGGTCGGTTCAACAACAGGTCGTCAGTCAACTTATAATAATAGTCTGCTTCTAAAGAAATAAACTGATCAAACATATCGACCTCAACACCCACATTATACTGGGTCGTTTTTTCCCATTCGAGATCTGGATTAGACAACCTTTGCAGGTTACTTGTAGTTCGACGTGAACCACCTATTAAAGCAGTACCCGAACTTATTGTTGATAACGATTGGTAAACACCGATTTCTGTATTACCAGTTTTGCCCCAAGATCCTTTAAACTTCAAATAATCAATAAAATCTATATCAGACATAAAGTCTTCGTTTGACGCTGTCCAGCCCAGTCCAAACGATGGAAAAAATCCATACTTATTATTTTCACCAAAACGAGAGGATCCATCCAATCTACTTGTGAAAGTTGCACTATAGATCTCGTTATAGGTATAACTTCCACGAACAAAATAGGAATTCATCGTCCAGTCCCATGCATTAGAGGCAGGAATACTGTTAATATCTGTGGCAGCATCAATATTATTCGTACGATATAAATCATTAGGAAATTCTCGGACACTTGAAGTATTGGCTCTGTAATCCGTTCCCTGCCAACTGGCACCTAATACTGCGTTAAGGCTGTGATTATCAGTATCAAGAATGTAGGTCAAATAGTTTTCATTTTGCCAGTAGGTGGTTTCGCTGTTTGAGATACCTGCATTTCCGACAGAGGTCGATGGAGATTCCAGATCGGTAGGCGAGTAGTTCCTGGCCTCAAAATTGGTATTATCTATACCAAACTGTGTACGAAACTCTAAATTATCGGTAATTTGAAATTCAACAAATGTATTACCGAATAACTGAATCCGATCTCTGAGCCTATCCTCTTCTAATGCACGATGTACGGGATTTGGCTGGCCTTCAAGAGTCAGACTTTGTATATCATTAAAGTGCGTATAAGTACCATCATCCCATCGTACAGGTAAAATTGGGGCAAACTCGATCATTGTTCGGCGGATTTCCTGTCCTCCCCCTCCTTCTTCAATATTATTTTCCCAGGTTTTATTGGCAGTTAAGTTCGTACCAATTGACAACCAATCGGTGGGATTAGCGTCATAAACTATTTTAGCGCTGGCCCGTTTCATCCAGGAGTTCAGAATAATCCCTTCATTGTTGGTATAGTTGAGAAATCCTCCGAAAGACGATTTTTCCCCTCCGGACTGTAATCCTATTTGATGATCATGTGAAAGAGCAGTACGGGTAACAGCATCCTGCCAATCGGTATCATAGATAGGATTTCCCTGTTCATCAAATAAGGTTCCCATATCAGGAGACAAATCTAATTCAGGCTCTTCACCCGGAGCATAATCATCGAATAGAGGAGCATTTTCATAGCCAGTACGTTGGACTTCCATAAACTCTTCCGCATTCATGGCATCCATGCGTCCCCGCATTTCACCAACACTAAATGACCCATCATAGCTTACCGTGATATCTTCTCCAGCAGAATCTCCTCGGTTAGTGGTAACCAAGATGACACCGTTGGCACCCCGGGATCCGTAAATAGCCGTTGCAGAGGCATCCTTTAATACCTCAATACTTTCAATGTCATTGGGATTCATAAACTCAATACCATCTTGCATAGCAACTCCATCCACTACATAAAGCGGATCAGTATCGGCATTAATCGATCCTGAGCCCCTGATTACTACCCTGTTACTACCTGTTGGAGATCCTGAGTTGGTAAAAATATTTACACCAGCTACCTTTCCTCTCAAACTTTGCAGAGCATTAAAAGAAGGTTGTTTTTCTAAATCATCGGATGAAACCATGCCAATAGAACCCGTAACATCCGACTTTCTCTGAACACCATATCCAGTTACAACCAGTTCCTCACCGGAAATAGCCTCCGATTGCAAAGAGATGTTTAGCTCACTTCTACCGCTAATCGGTACTTCCTGACTTTGATAACCAATAAAAGAAAAAATTAATGTATCCTGTAACGAAGGCACCGTCAACTCAAAAGCACCAGCATCATCCGTTGAAGTACCTGTAGTGGTGCCTTTGACCATCACATTGACCCCGGGTAATGCATCCCCGGACTGAGCATCCGTAACTGTTCCACTAATCTCTTCTTCGGGCTGCAATATGTGATAATCCTTACCAAGCAGCACATAAGTCTGCTTATCGATGCGCTGGAAGGTAATTCCTACCTGATCCAGAATACGGGAAAGCTCACGTCCTGTCTTCTCTCCGATATTTATCTCCTCCTGATTAACATATTTGTTTGCCATTATTTCGTTTTTATACAAAAAGGTAACATCAAAATGTTGTTCCAAAGTGGAAAGTAAATCTGACAGCAAGACTGCCCCACCATTTTGCAAGTTATTACCAGCATCGGTACTGGTAAGTAACATTGTCTCAGAGTTA
Source organism: Fodinibius sp. (assembly GCA_041642075.1). Taxonomy (GTDB): domain Bacteria; phylum Bacteroidota; class Rhodothermia; order Balneolales; family Balneolaceae; genus Fodinibius. The sequence goes on along the minus strand of JBEPXF010000008.1, from coordinate 1,178 downwards.
GATGAGGAGCTTTGAGCAACTAATAACATATTCGCCATTCCCTGCATAATGAATGATACCAAAAGGAGTATCAGGATTCTCTGTAGCTTTTTCATATCTATCTCATTTTTTCTGTATTTGGGTTTCTCTTTGTGCGTAAAGTTCAAACGAAGTTTTAAAACATCGTTTACCTGTTTCCTATAATTAATATTTCTTTTTTTTGCTCAATATTTGTGTTTAAGACTTCCTTAAGAGCTTCCTTTAATACATTAAGGTTACTGCTTTTTATAGATCCGGAAAGCGTTTCATCAGTTAATGGTGTTGATAAGGAAACCCTTACTCCAAAAGTATCTTCAATGCGATTAGCTACCTCAGTCATTGGAGTGTTCTCAAAAATCAATTTGTCTTCAGTCCAAGAGGTATAAACTTGTGTATTTACCTCTTTGATTGTAATTTTCGTATCATTTGCTTTAAAACGGGCCAGTTCACCGGGAGAAAGTTCATAATTTGCTGACGAGCCTGGGTTATTAATTGTTACTTTTCCCTCTTCCAATACTGTTTTTGTTTCTCCCCGAAAGGTATTTACTACAAAGCGTGTACCCAGTACGCTTACAGTTCCATCATTAGTGCGAACAGTAAAAGCTCGCTGTTTGTTTTCTTCTAAATGGGTAATATCAAAATATGCCTCTCCTTCAAGCCATACTTCCGTACTTAATCCACTTTCTTGGGATGAAGAGAATGTAAGACTAGAATTGCCATTTAGCGTGATGCGCGAACCATCACTTAATCTAAAAGTAATCTTTTCTCCATAATCAGTACTGTATTGATCTTTATGTTTATTTTCAGCGATTTTATTGCTTCCTGATAGATTATTATTTACATAGTAAAAACCTATTGCTCCGCCTATTAAAACAGCAAAAATGAGAAATGCAGCGGCAGTACGACGAGCCACATTACGATAATAGTGACTACTGTTGGAATAAAAATTGTTTAGCCGCTTAAACTGATGTTTATTTTCATGCTGATCAATTGCATGATCCAATTTCTCTAATTCTTCATGGGCATCTGGAACTTCATATTCACTATCAATTGTATTTATAATATCTTTGGCCTCCCTTACTATAAGCTGCCGTTCAGGATTATTATTAAGCCAATTATCCCAATACTCATTTTGTTCTGCAGAAGCTTCTCCCCTTAGC
>JBEPXF010000007.1:20124-31369 GCA_041642075.1 Fodinibius sp. | reverse complement strand
ACATTTTGATGCCCAAAAATATTTCGGAACTCCTCAGATCAAATTTACCTTTGGAAGCATGTGGTAGCCCGGATGCTGGAAGACAGACTCCAGTCATTTGTTATTTGTTGTCCAGAATCAAATCACGTTTTCTTCTTTATCCATAGATAAAATCCTTGTACATTTCGACACAATTTCACCGAAATCAATATAGCAGAGTATGAGTTTAATAGACGAAATTATTGGACGCCAAATTATTGACTCTCGTGGTAATCCCACCGTAGAGGTAGATGTAGTATTAACCAATGGAGTTATGGGAAGGGCTGCGGTACCTTCAGGGGCTTCTACTGGTGAGCACGAGGCAGTAGAGTTACGGGACACTGAGTCGGAGCATTATTTGGGCAAAGGTGTTACACAAGCTGTGGATAACGTAAATACAGTTATTGCAAACGAACTTATAGGACTGGAAGTATTTAACCAGGTTGAGCTTGATCAAACGTTGTTAGAGGTTGACGGAACAGAAAATAAGGGGAACCTGGGGGCCAATGCGATTTTAGGAGTTTCTCTTGCTGCTGCAAAAGCGGCAGCTAATGCACTAAATCTACCTTTGTGGCGCTATATTGGCGGAGTGAATGCCAAGGTATTGCCTCTTCCAATGATGAATATAATCAACGGTGGGTCACATGCTGATAACAATGTAGATTTACAGGAATTTATGATTATGCCCAGTGGGGCAACATCTTTTTCTGAGGCGGTCCGTATGGGTGCCGAAATCTTTCATAATTTGAAGAGTGTGCTGGCTTCAAAAAAATATAGTACAGCAGTCGGCGACGAAGGAGGTTTTGCACCAGATCTGGATTCCAATGAAGAAGCTGTAGAGGTGATCTTACAGGCTGTTGAAAAGGCCGGATACTCTCCCGGAGATGAAGTCGTAATTGCGCTGGATCCCGCCACGGCTGAATTTTACAATGCGGAGAAAGAAGTGTATGAGTTCCGCTGGAGTGATGGCAGTGAACGAACCAATGACGATATGGTTGAATTCTGGAGCAGCTGGGTTGAGAAATATCCGATTGTTTCTATTGAAGATGCTCTTGATGAAAACGACTGGGACGGTTGGAAGAAACTGACCGACGCGGTGGGCGATGAAGTGCAATTGGTAGGGGATGATCTTTTTGTAACCAATACAGAGCGTCTGGCCAAAGGTATTCAGCAGGGCGTGGCAAATTCAATTCTTATTAAGGTGAACCAGATTGGAACGCTTACCGAAACGCTGGATGCGATCGAAATGGCTCACAAGAATGATTATACAGCCGTTATCTCACACCGATCGGGTGAGACAGAAGACACCACTATTGCCGATTTGGCCGTAGCAACCAATGCCGGACAGATTAAAACGGGATCTATGAGTCGTACCGATCGTATTGCCAAGTACAACCAGTTGTTGCGCATCGAGGAACAGCTGGGAGAAAATGGAATATTTCTGGGTAGCGACGCCTTCGGATTTTAAGCAAAAAAGTCTATGCGGATGAAACAGTCTGTGTTAAAGATATCTGTTTTAACCGTATAGTACTTCATATGCCTTAGTCACATATAGTAGCGTGTTATGTCATAATTCTGTATGCGTATCTCCAATATAAGACTCCAAAATTTTAGGAATCATACCGACACGCAGGTCGAATGGGGAACGCACATGAATGTGATTATAGGCCAGAACGGCGCGGGTAAAACGAATCTCATTGATGCCATTCATTACCTGTGTATGAGCCGAAGTTTTGTAGCCAACAGTGATCGCTATGTTGTAAACTATGATGCCCCTTATTTTATGATTAAGGGGCATTTTGAAGGGAACATACGTTCTATTTTTGATGTAAGCTGTTCCTATTCCCGCGGCGAAGGCAAAAAGATTTTTGTTAATGAAAGTCCGCTGGATCGGCTGTCTGACCTCATTGGGATGGTACCGGTGGTTGTCCTTGCACCAGGTGATAAAAAACTAACCAGCGAGGGACCCAAACAGCGTCGCTCTTTTATTGATTCTTTTATAAGCCAAATCTCCCCGCGCTATTTGCAGGATTTGATGGATTTTAGAAAGGTTCGGAAGCAGCGAAATAAATTACTCCAGGAATTTCGTGGACGACGAGAGGTTTTAGATGCATATATGGAGCCTTGGAATATACAGCTCGTGGAGTATGGATCACGTATTGTAGCAAAAAGGACGGAAGTATTGGATCAGTTTCAGAATTTTTTGGAACGAGAATACGAAATTATTTCGGGGATGCGGCACAAACCACATCTGGAGTATCAAACCTTTTGCAAACCCTCTAAAAAAGCAGAGACTATACAAGAGCGCTATACGGCTAAGTTGGAAGACGAGAAAGAACATGAAATAGAGCGTGAGCTGACACTTGTAGGTCCACATCGCGATGAAATCGTATTTTATCTCGATGATTTTGAATTGCGTAAATATGGTTCCCAGGGACAGCATCGTTTATTTGCTCTTTCTTTAAAACTTGCACAGCTTTTGTATTTTTCAGAAGAACTGGATGATCTTCCACTTTTCCTGTTGGATGATGTGTTTGGTGATTTGGATGCCCAGCGCACGGAAGTGCTACTGAATGCGCTTATTGAACATGCAGGACAAACATTTGTAACAGCTGCTAATCCTATCCCTTTTAATGATTATATTACTTTTGATAGTGGAAAGAATCGGAAGTTTGTAGTAACCGAAGGCGAGGTTAGCAGACAGCAATAAAGAATATTCTATATTAATGACACGATATCGATCAAATACACCTAAATCTCTTAAAGATGCTCTAACGGATTTCCTTGAGGATTATCCACATCGCAAACGGTTGAAGCGTGGAATGATTTTATCAATTTGGGAAGGAACGGTAGGAAAACGTATTGCTGATGAAACTGAGAATATTCATTTTGAACACGGAAATTTGGTCGTCCACGTTAAAAATCCTGCCTGGCGGCAAGAGATTCATATGAAGCGGTTCAGCATAGCAAAAAAGCTAAACGAAAAAGTAGACGAAAAAATCATTAAAGAAATCGTAGTTCGGTCGTAGCTTTTGAAAGAAACGATATAGCAGAGCTAAGAGAATATTTTCATAATGGAATTACCTGTAGAAGAATATAAGGAGAAGCTGACGGCATTCTTGGAGAATATAATCCGGAAGTCGGATGAGGGCGAAATGGCCGAGATGGGAAGGGAGCGAATCGCTGTTTTTGTCGTATCCCTTATTCTTGCCATCTGCCTTTGGTTTATGGTAAATCTGAGCATGGATTACAATTTAAATATTGATTTACCTATAGAGGCTGTTTCAATGCCGGAGGACCGTGCACTGGCAGATGAGTTACCACGGTCAGCAACAGTAAGTTTGTCGGGCGAAGGCTGGAAACTTATCAGTGTTTACAATAATCCACCCGAGGTAGAAATTAATGTGAGTGAATCGGAAGTAAATCTCTATGAACAGGTTCAACAACAGTTAAATGTACTTTCTAATATTAGTGTGCAGAAAGTTCAGCCGATAGTTTTAACCCTCGAACTGGAGCCGCGAGTTTCCAAAAAGGTACCTGTTCGTCCGGCAATAGATGTATCTTTTGATAATCAATTTGGTTTTAAAGAAACTCCTTCTATAGAACCGGACAGTATTACTATTAGTGGAGCAGAATCATTAATAGGAGATATTGAATTCTGGCCTACCGATACCCTGCGGGTTGAAAGTATGTCCGATAATTTCACCCGGGAGGTACCCCTGAGAAGTAGTAGTTTAATTAGTTTATCCCGCAGTGAGGTACAGCTAAATGGTGAGATTGTTCAGTTTACTGAGGGTGAAAGTAAAGTCGATCTGGATACCCAGAATTTTCCTTCTGATCGGAGCATTAGTTACAGCCCCTCAACAATTACGGTAAAATATAGAGTTCCCATTGATGAGTACGCAAACGTTCAGGATGAAGAGCTATTTGAAGCCTATCTTACCTACCAGCAGATTATGGAAGATTCGACCGGATATATAAGACCTAATGTAGAAAAGGTTTCAGACAATGAGTATGTGAGAATCCGTTCCTTCCAACCTGAAGAAGTTGCCTATTTTATGGTGCTTGATGACTGATATCTCGTATGGTTATTTGCATGATATGCATTGCAAATAACTAACTGGTAAACTACTTGCCAATGCAAGCTTAAGCTACCTCTTCGAGCTGTTCTTCAAAAGGCTTGATCACTTCCTCTACTGTTCGATCCGTTTCAAAATAGGAGAGAATTTTTAAAATAACCTCATCAACCAATACATCGGGGCAGGAGGCCCCAGAGGTGACCCCAATTTTTACCGGCTTCCCATTGGATTCGGGTATCCAGTTTTCGGTTTGCTTCATCTCTTTGTCCCATTGGTTGAAGTGACGGATACTTTCCGGTCCGTCAATTTCTTCGGCATCGCGTACATGATAGGTAGGGAATGTGTGTTCCAATATTTCAACCAAGTGCATGGTATTGGATGAATTATAGCCTCCTACAACAATGGAGAGATCAGCATCTGTATCTGCCAAAGCCAGGGTTGCAGACTGATTCTCGTTGGTGGCATAGCAAAGCGTATCCGAAGTATCGGCAAAGTGATTGAGTATATCCGCTTCTCCAAACTGCTCAATGGCAGCTTGTTTCAGGATATTCATGACCTCTTCCGTTTCGGTGGCCAGCATAGTGGTTTGGTTGATAACTCCGAACTGTTTCAGGTCTGCATAAGGATCAAATCCATCTGTGCTTTTATGACCGAAATACTTATCAAAATCCGATTTTGGTCGGTCACGAGTAAGTATATCTGCCAGAATTTGAGCCTCCTCTGTATTGAGTAATACAACACAGGGAGAGTGATTGGCACTGTGTGAAAAAGTGGCCCGGGTTTCTTCGTGACGGTGTTTTCCGTGAATAACCAACGAGTATCCCTTTTTTCCCAGCTGCTTGCCTCGGTTCCAAACTTTTTTTACAAACGGGCAGGTGGTATTAAACTGGTAGGGATCAATCCCCTGATCTTTTAATTTTTGCTGCATCTCCAGTGTAGTTCCAAAAGCGGGAACAATAACAATATCATCTTCATCCAGTGATGCGATAGGAATAATTTCCGTACCGTCTGTTTCAAAAAGGAACTGCACGCCACGTGCCTGCAGATCTTCATTCACAGTAGGATTATGAATCATTTCGCTGAGCAGATAAATATCTTTGTTCGGATACTGCTCTACCGTTTCATAGGCAATATCAATGGCATTTTCTACGCCATAACAGAAACCGAAATGGCGGGGTATATAAAATTGTACGGGTCCGAAGTCGAGCACCGTGGGAGCCAGATCCTTTTTACGGGGATCTACAATTTTATTTGCCTCCTTGACTTTACGGATAATCGGAGACTGATAAATATCAGGTATATTAAACTTTTTACGACCCATGTACTTACTTAGATGATTTTAAAGCTTAAATGAGTGCCTTTCTGGAAGATTTATATGATTCTTAAATATACAAAGTTTAGTACCAAACATCAGCAGATAGACTCGGATTTATCATGGCTGTAATGATATGAGGTGATGTTTTTTAGAAAGGTATCATACTCCTCGAAACTCATTAAGTGCATGAACTATGCTTCTGCAACCTCATCGAGTTTTACGCCCACCAAACGACTGATTCCTGTCTCGGGCATGGTCACTCCATACATCATTTCAGCTTTACTCATCGTCTTTTTGTTGTGGGTAATGATAATGAACTGTGTCTCTTTGCTAAAATTACGTATCATATCCGCAAATCGCTCGATATTGGCGTCATCAAGCGGGGCATCGACCTCATCCAGTACACAGAAAGGCGAGGGCTTTACAAGGTAAATAGCGAAGAGCAGCGCAATGGCAGTAAGCGTCTTTTCACCTCCGGATAACTGGTTGATAGATGAGGGGCGTTTGCCTTTGGGATTTGCTTTTATCTTGATTTGAGCTTCCAGCGGATCCTCTGCTTCTTCATCAATAAGCAAATCGCAATAATCGTCTTCATTAAAGAGTGTATGAAATACTTTTTGAAAATTGATCCGTATTTTTTCAAAGGTATTATTAAACCGTTTTGTGGCCGTTTGGTTAATCTTATCGATCGTTTCTCGCAGTTCTTCAGCAGCCTGGTTTAAATCTGATACCTGTTCTTCATAAAAATCCAGCCGCTCTTTCTCTTCTTCATATTCTTCAATAGCCAAAGGATTCACTTCACCGATCTTATTGAGCTTCTGTTTTAGCCAACCAATACGTTTTTTTGCCTCTTCGGGCTCGGTATCTTCGTGCAACTCTTCCTCCACTTGATCCATCAGGATTCCGTACGTTTCCCAGATATGATCAGAGAGGTTCTCGATCTGCATTTCAAACTTTTCCTTCGCCATCGCGAGATGATGTACCAGTTCCATATTCACTTCTTTGCGGCGGCGGACTTCCTTTAGCTCTTTTTCTATTTCATTAATTCGTCCCCTCTGCTTACCAGAAGCTTCTTCGGCCTGTTCAAGGGACTTATCAGCTTTGCGTTTTTTCTCTTTTAAGGTCTCCAGCTGATCTTCAAGCTGTTCGATGGAAGAACTGTATTTTTTGATACGTTTTTTAGCTTTTTCATTCTTTTCGGAACGCATCTTCAATCGCTTTTTCAGGTTTTTAATTCCTTCTTGGGCCCTTCGTATATCGCGTTCGTGATTTTCAACCTTGTTTTTAAGATCCTGATGCTTTAGTTGCGCATCGTTATACCGGCTTTGTGCAATGGAGCGTTTTTCTTCCAATTCTTCAAGCATCTTCTTCTTCTCTTCTTGCTTTTTGTGCAGCTGCTTGATCTTTTGCTGGAGTTCTTTTTGCCGAGGCTGCAATTGATCCAGTTCCTCTTGAGCAGAATCCTCGTTCCCGATGATCGTCTCTCGGCGGTTCTCTAATTCACGGATATTTTTTTCATAAATCTGAATTTTAGACTCAAAGCTATTGATTTCATTTTCAATAGTTCTGACATGCTGCTCTTTCTCTTTGAGCTGCTCCTCAATCTTATTCAGGTCAATGCTTTGATAATCTTCCTTTAGCTGTTCAAGCTTTGCATTTGACTCTTCAATATCAGAGGTAATATTATCTCTTTTAGAAATAAGTTTGGAGATCTTATCTTCCAGTCCAACACGTATACCAGCATTTTTGTCCTTGCTTCCGCTCTGTAAAAACTGTTGACTGGTAATCACTTCACCTTCCAGAGTAACGCCCGTATTCCTGCTGTCTGAGATCTGTATGTAGGCTTCCTCAACTGAATCGACAAGCAGTACATTACCCAGTAATAATTCTTTTAACCCATCAAATTCCGCATCTGTTTTTACAGCCCCGGCGAAAGAATTTGTTTCCGTCATATAAGAATCGGAAAGCTGGTCGAGGGGAATGAATGTAGCCTGACCTTCGTCTTGCTCTTTAAGGATAGAGGCCGCTTTCCGGGCGTCCTCAAGCGATTGAACGACCACATAATTTAGCGTTTTCCCGAGAACCGCTTCAAGGGCTACAGCGTGTTCTTCATCCGTAGAAAATAGGTTTGAGACCACCTCTAAGAGTTCAAAATTGTCGCTGTGTTCTTCCAGCAGAAAGCGAACGCTGGAAGGAAAAGCTTCATTGGAATCTGCAATATTCTGAAGGAGGGAGATTTCCGATTCTACCGAATCCAGACTGCTTTTCTGACTGCGTATCTGATCTTTTAGCTTATCCTGCTGTTGGTTTAAATCTTCGCGCCGTTGACGGGTTTTCAGTAGCTCTTTTTGTTGTTGGTCACGCTCTTTAACAGCTTCTTCTAGCTTTTGGGCCTGGAGTTTCTTTTCCCCGCGAAAGTTAGCGATTTCGTCTTCCAGGTCCTCGATCTCTTCCCGGATGCGGATTAGATCTCCCTCAGCGTTTTCAAGCTTAGACTCAATTTTAATTCGTTTGGTTTGCAGCTCGTTGAGCGACTGATTGGTTTGTGAAAACTCCTTCTCAAGTTTGTTCAATTCTTCACGTTCAGTGGAATACTGCTGCTGTATTTCACTATACTGCTCCTTGGCATTGCTGAGATTTTTTTCAGCCTTTTGAAGATCAGCGTCAAAAGAATCTAATTTTCGTTTGTTGCTTTGGAAAGCCTCCCGCAAGTCTTCCAGGTCTTCCTCACTCTGTTCAATATCATTGTCATATTGTTCAATGACACTTTTTTCGTTACTTATTTTTTCCCGGGTAATCTCCAGTTTGGTTTCCGTATCCCGGATTTTAGAGTGAAGCTGACTAACACGGCGCTGTGCTTCGGCCTGTTTTCGCTCTTTTTCACTTAGTACTTCGCGGGCAGATTCCTCTTCCTGCTCCAGTTTTTTAGTCTTTGAAACAATTTCTTTCTTTTCCTTATCCGCATTGTCTATACGTTCTTTTAGCGGTTCTAGCTCCTCCTGTACTTTCGTATATTCATGCTTATTAAGGGCTTTGTCTAGCTGTTCCAGCTCCTTTTTATATTTTTTAGCTTTACGAGCTTTTTCAGCCTGCTTCTCGAGAGACTTCGTTTTTTTTCGTACTTCAGAGAGAATATCTTCAACCCGCTGGAGGTCTTTTTGGGTATCATCCAGTTTTCGGAAGGTCTTTTTACGCTTTTCCTTATAGCGGGTGATACCAGCCGCCTCTTCAAAAAGTTTACGCCGGTCATTATTTTTGTCATTCAGGATTTCTTCTACCATTTTCAACTCAATGACAGAATAGGCATCTGAACTCATGCCTGTATCCATGAAGAGCTCTGTAATATCCTTTAGACGGCAAGTTGTCCCATTGATAAGGTACTCGCTTTCTCCCGAACGATACAGCCGCCGTGAGATGGTAACTTCGTTATACTCCGTGGGAAGCAGACCTTTGTTATTGACCAGAGTCAGTGATACTTCAGCCATTCCCAGCGCGTTTTTTTGAGCTGTACCGTTAAAAATAACACTAGACATGCTGGAAGAGCGCAGGAGGGTAGGACGTTGTTCTCCCAATACCCAGCGCATAGCATCCACAATATTGGATTTTCCGCATCCATTGGGTCCTACAATGGCGGTAATTCCCTTATCAAAAGAAACACTTGTTTTATAGGCAAAACTTTTAAATCCCTGAAGTTCCAGTTCGGATATATACATTCGATATCAACTAAGAATGACAAGTAACAAACTAAAGGCAATAGATATATCGATAACGGTTTAAATATTACCCCAATTTATTATCATGTCTTTATGAGATTATAATCAATATAGTGGATATACTACTATTACTTGCGTGTAGTATAAAAAGACGAAATTAGAATGAATAGTAATACTAAACAGTCATTATTTCTTCTTCCTTTTTTTCCAGGAGTTTGTCTACTGTTTCCGTGTGTTTATCTGTTATGGATTGAATCTCTTCTTCTGCCTCAAATTTAGAATCTTCAGGCAACGATTCTTTTTCAACCTTCTTTTTAATTTCGTCATTGGCATCGCGGCGGGTATTGCGTATAGAAATGCGGGTATCTTCGGAAATATCCTTGACACGCTTAACCAATTCTTTTCGACGCTCTTCTGATAATATAGGAAGTGGGATGCGAATGATATTTCCATCGTTATTGGGATTGAGCCCAAGACCAGCAGACATAATGGCTTTCTCAATATCTTCCATGGCAGATTTATCAAAAGGCTGTACTGTTAGTAGCCGGGCTTCCGGGGCACTAACATTGGCTAGCTGGTTTAGAGGAGTTTTAGACCCATAATAATCTACTTTGACACCGTCGAGCAAAGCAGGCTGGGCTTTTCCGGCACGAATACGGGATAGTTCTTTTTTATAATAGGAAACCGCCTCTTTCATTTGTTTGTCGGCATCGTCAATAATGGATTGTAACAATGGTGGTATCATAATAGGTCAGCTCTTTTTAGTAATTAAGTTACTTGTATTAATATCAAAAAAGAATTTAAGAAATCTATGAATCTTCCCAAACCACCGTTGAGCCGACTCCTTCCTCACCATTTAAAACTTTTGAAAGATTCCCGATAATATTCATGTTGAAAACAATGATCGGGGTCTCATTCTCCCGGCATAGCGTAAACGCAGTCAAGTCCATTATGGAGAGCCTTTTGTTGAGGACTTCTTCACCAGTGATTGTGGGAAATTTTTTGGCATCGGGATTTTTTTCGGGATCAGAATCAAAAATACCGTCAACCCGGGTACCTTTAAGTATAACATCAGCTTCAATTTCAATAGCACGGAGAGAAGCAGCTGTATCTGTCGTGAAATAGGGATTGCCGGTTCCTGCACCAAAGATAACAACGCGTCCCTTTTCGAGGTGACGAATAGCTCTGCGTCGGATATAAGGTTCGGCCACTTCTTCCATCCGGATTGCTGACATAAGACGAGTATGAACGCCTTTCCGTTCCAGGGCGTCTTGCAGGGCCATACTGTTAATCATTGTTGCCAGCATACCCATATAGTCTCCCTGAACTCTGTCCATTCCTTCGGTAGCTCCTTTAACGCCCCTAAAAATATTGCCGCCTCCAACTACAACCGACACTTCATACCCTTCGGCATGGGCTGCTTTAATTTCATTGGCATATTGCGTTAAAATATCGCCATCGATTCCATGTCCCTGTTCTCCTAACAGTGCTTCTCCACTTATTTTTAATAAAATGCGCTGATAATCTTTTCCCACTGTTTTATGATCCTGGTTTGTGTTTTCTGTGTTTTGATGTGATATCTTCTTCAATCAAAGCTTTAATCTCTTAAGCATAAAAAAAAGGCTACCGAATTGGTAGCCTTTTTTGAGAGTCGATATGTTTACGATTCTTCGCCAAGTTGAAGCCGGTGGAATGATTTCACTAATGGAATCTCATTTTCTTTGAGGTAAGCCTCAACGGTCTTGCTGTTGTCTTTAACAAATTTTTGTTCCAGTAAGACGCGTTCTTCGTAAAATCTTCGAAGCTTTCCTTGTGCAGCTTTTTCGGCAATTTCTTCGGACTTGCCTTCATTGAGCAGTTGCTCCTTGGCAATATCAAGTTCTTGCTCGACAACAGAGCTGTCCACTCCGTCTCTGTTTACTGCAAGAGGATTCATAGCCGCAACCTGCATGGCTATGTCACGACCGATATCTTCATTATCAATTTTACCTTCAAACTCCACTAAAACGCCCAGTTGATTACCAGGATGTATATAAGAGATATATTGGCCTTCAGATTCAGTGTAAATTACACGATTAATTTTGATTTTTTCACCAATTTTGCCAACCATGTCTTTAAGG
>JBEPXF010000007.1:0-20114 GCA_041642075.1 Fodinibius sp. | reverse complement strand
CTGAAAGTCCATCAATCTCCAGTTCCAGAAGCTCATCAACAGAGTTAACTTCATTTTCAAAAGCAAGATTCAGGAACTGTTCGGCCCGATTCTGAAAATCTTCGTTTCGTGCAACGAAGTCAGTCTCACAATTTATTTCAAGGGCCGCAGCCTTACTACCGTCATCGCTGAGGCGAGTTACGATAAGACCTTGATTAGCCTCACGATCGGCACGTTTTTCGGAAAGTTTTTGCCCTTTTTTACGAAGGATTTCAATTGCTTTGTCAAAATCTCCATCTGCATCTTGAAGGGCTTTTTTGCAATCCATCATGCCAGCCCCCGTTTGTTCACGTAGTTCTTTTACCTCCTTGGCGGAAATGCTCATGTTCAGTTACGCTTTTGTTAATTTGTAATTAAAGTTTACTTAGTATGGTGCCGACTATTCTTCTTCGTTTGATGCGGCTTCTTCTTTTTGATCTTTTGCATCCTTTTTATCCTTGCGGCGGGAGCGTCGTTTACCTGTAGCCTTTTTCTTTACTTTAACTTCTTGTTCGGCTTTTTTGGCATTTTCCGCAGCTTCTTCAAGCAGCTCTTCTTCATTTTGTGCTTCACGGGCAGCATTCCCTTCAATAATAGCATCGGCTATTGCTGAGGAAACTAATTGAATAGTTCGTGCCGAATCATCATTGCAGGGTATAATGTAATCCGGAATATCGGGATCACTATTAGTATCAACCATGGCAATAATCGGGATATTAAGTTTAACCGCTTCATTTACGGCAATATCCTCTTTAATTGTATCTACGACAAATACAGCGCCGGGTAAATGCCCCATATTGGCGATACCACCAAGCGTTTGTTCCAGCTTTTCCCGCTCCCGGTCAAGCATAAGGGCTTCTTTCTTGGTAAGCTCCTCAAAGGTACCGTCTTCGCTCATACGGTCAATTTCTTCCATTCGGGAAATGCTCTTTTTAACCGTGGAAAAATTGGTGAGCATTCCTCCCAGCCAGCGGTGCGTAATAAAAGGCATGCCGCATCGAATGGCTTCAGTTTTAACAATATCCTGTGCTTGCTTTTTAGTTCCTACAAAAAGGATAGTCTTTCCGGCGCGAGAAAGCTTAGTAATTTGATCTAGCGCTTCCTGGAAAAATTTCTGTGTTTTCTTAAGATCGATGATGTGAATCCCGTTTCGCTCCATGAAGATATATTCCTTCATCTTGGGATTCCATCGGCGGGTAAGGTGTCCAAAATGGGCACCGGATTTCAATAGTGTATCTAGATCAGGTGTAGTGGGCATAATTAATATAAATTTGTGTTTGAGTTAGACCTCTACGCAGGTCGTACCCGGCGCTAATCCGCCAGTTGACGGACACTCGGCGCACTGAGTCGCTGCGTATGTGTGATATTAAAGAGTATTATCTTGGTAAGAAGAAAAATTGTGCTTGGTGTAGTATCTTAACGCTTGGAGAACTGGAATTTCTTGCGAGCACCAGGTTGTCCATACTTTTTGCGCTCAACCATACGATCATCACGAGTAAGAAGATCATGGGCTTTTAACACGTCATGCCATTCTTCGTTGTGATCGTCAAGGGCTCGTGCCAAAGCGTGCTGAATAGCACCAGATTGGCCGGTAATACCGCCGCCGCGCACTGTTACCTTGATATCAAATTGTCCTTCCGATTCGGTTACTTCAAGTGGAAGGGAGGCAACATTCTGATGTGCCTTGGTGCTGAAGTAGTTCTCCAGCGACCGCTTGTTAACGACAAATTCTCCTGACCCCGGCTGAATATACAGCCGTGCAGTAGAAGTTTTTCTTCTTCCGATGAAATTTTTCTGTGCCATGCGTAATTAAAGCTCGATTTTTTCAGGTTGTTGTGCTTCTTGTTCATGAACGGGACCAGCATATATCCGAAGATTTGTCATCAGCTTGCTTGACAATTTATTCTTCGGCAACATTCCTTTTACTGCATTTTTAATAAGGAATGTGGGATCGTGATCCAACATATCCTCAGCAGAAGTGAATCGCTCCCCACCAGGATAGCCGGTATATCGAAAATATTCTTTCTGCTGTAGCTTATTGCCGGTCAATTCAACTTTAGCAGCATTGATAACTACAACATTATCACCGGTATCCATGTGTGGAGAAAATTCGGGCTTGTGCTTGCCTCGCAGGTAAGTTGCTACTTTGGTGGCAACGCGTCCGAGAGAATGCCCCTCGGCATCAACAAGAACCCATTTCTTATCGATGTCACTCGCTTTAGGAGAGTAGGTCTTGTAACTATTAGTATCCACGGTTAAAACTTGTTTAAAAATTGCTTTTGTATGAAGTTCCGCAAAATAGGCTTAATTTGATTCATTTGCAATGAGAAAATTAGATCGAATTCCATTTTTCTTCTATGTATAAATAGTTTAATAGAAAATTATCTTAAATAAGCAATTCGCCAAGATATTCTGGAATAAAAATGTTAAATTTGTAAGAGTAAAAAATAACTATTTTAGAATAAAATAACGGATTAATCTAAATACCTCAGAACCGATGAGCACCGAAAATAAATTTCAGGATACCAAAATAACTTTTGATACCGGTTCCGGAAAAGCCCAGCTGTATAGCTTGAAGAAGCTGGAAGATCACGGATACGAAAACATCAGTAAATTACCATTTTCCATTCGGATTTTGCTGGAATCGGTACTTCGCGAACATGACGATTTTGTCATTAAGGATAAAGATATTGAACTGTTGGCTAATTATAATGCTAAAAACCCGGAAGGGGAGATTCCTTATAAGCCATCACGGGTAGTATTACAGGACTTTACGGGCGTACCCGCTGTTGTTGATTTGGCTGCACTCCGGTCAGCCATGGACCGCATGGGAGGCAATCCACAGTCTATTAATCCACAGGTGCCGGTTGATTTGGTAATCGACCACTCGGTTCAGGTAGATACTTTTGGTGAAGATTATGCCTTTATGCATAATGTGGAAAAGGAATTTGAGCGTAATCGCGAGCGTTATGAGTTTTTGAAATGGGGACAGAAAGCATTTGATAACTTCCGGGTGGTACCGCCGGGCCGTGGAATTGTGCACCAGGTGAACCTTGAGTATCTCGCTCAGGGAGTCTTTACGCGTACCGAAGAAGACGGATCTACCGTCGTATTCCCTGATACTTTGGTAGGGACCGATTCGCATACTACTATGATTAACGGTTTGGGTATCTTGGGCTGGGGTGTAGGTGGAATTGAAGCCGAAGCCGCTATGCTCGGTCAACCTATTCATATGCTTGTGCCGGAAGTAGTAGGAATGAAATTAACGGGTGAGTTGCGCGAAGGTATTACGGCTACGGATTTAACATTAACGGTTACCCAGATGTTACGACGTCATGGAGTGGTCGGTAAGTTTGTTGAGTTTTATGGGGAAGGACTCCAAAATATGAGTCTCCCGGATCGTGCAACTATTGCTAATATGTCGCCCGAATATGGTGCTACCATGGGTTTCTTTCCAATGGACAGTGAAGCCATGCGTTACATGCGTCGTACTGGTCGAGATGAGCAGCACGTTGAACTTATTGAAAATTATATGCGTGCCCAGGGGTTGTTCCATACACCCGATTCGCCGGAACCAGAATATTCGGATACACTGGAGCTTGATCTGGGTGATGTAGAAACCTCGCTGGCCGGACCGAAACTTCCCCACGATCGTATTACCCTGCCCAATATGAAGAAAACTTTTGAAAGTAGCCTTACCAGTGATGATCCTACGATGGGTTTCAATCTGGAGCAGAAACAACTGGCTAATAAGGGAACGTTTAAAAATGGACAGGAAGTAGAGATGACACACGGAGATGTAGTTATCGCTGCTATTACATCCTGTACCAATACTTCCAATCCAAGCGTAATGCTGGGTGCTGGAATTGTAGCGAAGAAGGCACTTGAAAAAGGTCTCCAGGTTCCACCTTATGTGAAGACTTCTTTGGCTCCGGGTTCTCGCGTCGTTACAGATTATCTTGAAGAAGCGGGGCTGACTGATTATATGGATCAGCTGGGCTTTAATCTGGTTGGCTACGGATGCACTACTTGCATTGGTAATTCGGGGCCCTTGCCGCCGGCAGTCGAATCCGCCGTTAAAGAAGGGGATTTAATTGTGGCCGGAGTACTTTCTGGAAACCGGAACTTTGAAGGTCGTATTCATCCCTATGTAAAAGCGAATTATCTGGCATCTCCACCCTTGGTGGTCGCCTATGCTCTGGCTGGTACTGTGGATATTGATTTAGAGCACGAGCCTATTGGTCAGGATAAAGATGGTAATGATGTTTACCTGAAAGATATTTGGCCAACCTCCGAAGAAATCGCTGAACACCTGGATAGTGCTATCCGTCCTGAGCTTTTTGAGAAGCAGTATGGTGATATCTTTAAATCTGAAGAATGGGATGAAATTCCTGTTGGGGGCGGAGAGCTTTATGAATGGAAAGATACCTCTACCTATATTCAGGAGCCCCCTTTCTTTTTGGGCATGGGAGAAGATCCGGATCCTATCAAATCCATTAAAGGAGCCCGTGCACTTGTCAAGGTAGGAGATTCTATTACAACTGATCATATTTCTCCGGCTGGCAATATCGGTATTGATACACCGGCGGGACAATATCTGATTGAAAATGGAGTGGAACCGGCTGACTTCAACTCCTACGGCTCACGTCGTGGAAACGACCGGGTTATGACACGGGGAACATTTGCGAATGTTCGGTTTAAGAATCAGTTAGCCCCGGGCACCGAGGGAGGATATACAAAGTACTTCCCGGAGGATGAGATTACTACCATTTATGATGCAGCCATGCGTTATAAAGAAAATGATACTCCTCTTATCGCACTTGCTGGAGATCAGTATGGTACGGGTTCATCCCGCGACTGGGCTGCCAAAGGTACTATCCTGTTAGGGGTTGAAGCTGTAATTGCTACCTCATATGAACGTATCCACCGGTCAAATCTGGTGGGAATGGGTGTTCTTCCGCTCCAGTTTAAGGAGGGAGAGTCCGCAGATACGTTGGGACTGGATGGTTCTGAAGAATTCAGCATAGATGTTTCGGATGAACTGCAGCCACGTGATATAGTACCGGTAGAAGCGAAAAAAGAGAATGGCGAAACTATTTCTTTTGAAACAGTATGCCGCATCGATACACCGGTAGAGATCGATTACTATCGCAATGGTGGAATACTTCATTATGTACTTCGTGATTATCACAGAGCCGAAAAGGAACAAGGCTAAGAGATAATCAATAATTCATATAATTCAGTACTTCTAGTGCCCGGCTTTTTTGGCCGGGCTTTTTTTATCATCCCCTTTGATTATAAGTTTTTAATATTGTGAAATTCCCTTTTAGTTTTTCTGAAAAAGTGTTAAGTACCTCACAATCGAGAGATGAAAAAAAATAGAAAATAGAGAAAAACTGTGGGGGAAACAGTTATGTTTAAACTAGATGAGCAAGGGGAAGTTGTAACCCTACCTGACCTGAAATCGGCAGATAGGATGCAATTCTTGCAAAAAAGCATGGATAAAATCGGTCGAAGTGAAAGCCTTTCGGCCATTATAAATGAGGGGATTCGCGCTTCTAAATTAATTTTGGATGCGGATGTGGGAAATCTGCTCTTAGTTGATCCGCAGACAGGAGATCTGATTGAGACCACCTATAAGGATGGATATTCAAAAAATGAAGGATGGCCCTATCCTACGCAGAAGGCTATTGGCGAATGGGTTTTAGAGAACAAACGTACCTATTATACCAATAATTTATATGGCAGTTTGGAGTTAAATGGGAGTAACGGGGTTTCCGATTCTTTCCATAATATAGCTGCCCTACCTTTAATGATTGGCGATCGGTCGGTAGGGGTATTATTGCTAGCAAATAACAGGGAAAGTGGACCTTTTATTGATGAAGCTATTAATTCACTTGAAGTTTTTGTCCGTTTTTTGGCTCAGGCTATAGATTCAAAAAGGGAGTATGAAAATCTGTATACTCGATTGAAAGAGCAAGAGGTGTTGATGACAGAAATCCACCACCGCTTAAAAAATAATCTTTCTACGATCACCTCGCTAATTGAAATGGATTTGCCCAAAATAGAGGATGAGCATGCTATTGAGGTACTACAAAATACCTGTTCACGCATAAAATCGATTACCCAGGTACATAGTTTGCTTTACCAGATAGGAGTTACGGGAAAGATCGTGTTGGGAACTTATTTTCAAAAATTATCCCAGCAGATAAACAAAACTTTAGCTGGCAAAAGAGAAGAAATTTTTATTAATATTAATGCGGATCCGATTGAGATAGATTCTGAGCGGGCAATGAATTGCGGACTTATTTTAAATGAGCTTATTCTCAACGCCTATAAGCATGCATTTACCTCAATGGAGGGTGGTAGAATTAATGTTCGGGTTACAGAAAATGGTAAAGGAATTATCAAAATTGTAGTATCGGATAACGGCAAGGGAATCGGAGACAATTTTAAAGTAAATAGAGGAGAGTCGATGGGAGGTTGGGTTGTCAAAGCCCTGGCTGATCGGTTAGATGGGTCTATTGAATTTGAGAATAATGGCGGAACCCGCTGTGTTTTAAAATTTGCGCGATAAGAGAGTGATTATATAATCCAACGCTGGATTCCACGCATTGTAAATAGCCGTGCCATCAGAGAAGAGAGTGGCGTATTAAGCATGATATTTATTATCCCGTTTCTGATTTTCGGATATCTTGTTTTTCTGCCCAGTCGCATATTAAGTTCACTTCGTTTGATGGCATTCTGCATTGTTTTGAAGCGTCTATTTTCAAAAGCCTTTAAAATTTCTTCAGCTGGTTGTTGATGAAGAATTATTTGTTCCAGGCATTTACTTAAATCCCACGCGCCAAGCCAGCCTAAATTCATACCCTGCCCCCCAATTGGACTAACTATATGAGCTGCATCTCCCGCTAAAAGGACTTCTTTTTTAAACATGGAATGTGCATGTCGCTTTTCAACACCAAAGCTGCTTAGCATAAAGTGATCAGTCGCAGAAAGGGAGTGGGCTATCCTTTGTGAGACGGCCTGCTCAATTACTTGCCGATAATTTGATGAGTGATATTGTTCTGTTTTTACAACCCAGCGTCGCCGGTTTCCAGGTAGGGGAAAAGACTCTATGAGCCCTTCTTTGCAAAGAAATACAGCGGCATCACTACCAAAACTAGTATTTTCAATAAAATCCCCCATCACATAGGTATCCGGATAAGCTTTCCCTTTAAATGAGGTGCCCATATTCTTACGAACGATACTTTCTTTCCCATCACAGCCCACCAGGAAATTCGATCGCAATGTTGTTCTGAGTTGTTCATTTTTTTTATAGATAATCTCCAGGTGATTATGCTTTCTAGAGAAATCGATAACAGAAGCCTCCCGGATCAGTGTATTGGTGTTAAGTTGATTCAGATGATGCTCAAGTATTGCTTCCGTCTTATTTTGGGGCAGGGAAAGTATATAGTTGAAAGGTTCAGGACATCCCTGAAAAGAAAGCGATCCAATTTTCTTACTGTTCGCAAAAGCATGTCCCTGCCTTATCTTTATGCCTTTTTCTATAAATGGTTTGTTAATTCCTAGAGACTTGAATATCTCGAGAGAGGGCGGATGAATGCCTAATGCCCGGGAATGGCTGTTTGGGGCTGATTGTTTCTCAAGAATTCGACACCTTATGCCTGCTTGTTCGAGGCATATCCCTAAAAATAGCCCAACGGGTCCGCCACCGACAATCACTACCGGATATGTAGAAACGGAGTCATTCATGGTAGTATTTTAGTAACAGCCGATAGGGAAAAAGTTTACTCACCTGCCAGCCTGATGGGATTGCTTCCCGGAGTTCTTCATCCGTATAGCTTCTTTTGATGGAGGTAAGCCCATCCTGTACAATATATGAGTTTTGAAAAAAAGGGCGGGCGAATATGTTGAATAGCAGATAGCCAATATCGCTACGCCGAATATCATTAAACAGAACCCCATACCGGCTTAATTGTTGAGCTTCGAATAGGATGTTATGTAATTTTTCAGAGGAGATATGATGAAGGAGGTGATTAGAGATTACAAAATCATACTGGTTTCCTTTTTTAATCAAATCAGATGGTGAACATTTTATAAATGTAATGTTATCAGGGGTTTGTAGCTTATGTATATAATTGAGAGCCCGCTCGTCAGTATCTATAGCGGTAATATGAATATTTAACCCATCGGCATCAGCCCACTTTGCCAGCTTGATGGGAATGTCTCCACCTCCGAATCCGATATCTAAAATATGTCCTTTCGGCTTAGTCTGAAGGTAGGGCCGAAGTTCTTTTCGATAGACTTTTTTCCACTGTGAAATAAGGCTATTTATTTTATGGAACTGTTTATAGGTATTCTCAAGAGTGGCTTGGTCGCAATTCGGGTTATCCATCAATTCACGGCACCCTTTGTCGCGGGATGAAAGAAAGTAAGGCATCCGTATTCAGCTCGATATTTTTGTTAACAGTGCGCTTTCAATGGTTAATCCCGGACCAAAAGCCATGGCTAGAACTTTGGAGTGATTATTTTTCTTAAAATCCGCAAGTAATTCAGCAAGCACGAATAGGATGGTGGCACTGCTCATATTCCCGTAATTGGCCAAGACTTTCCGTGAATATTTAAGCTGCTTTTCCTGCAGATCAAACTCTTGTTTTATCTTGTCTAGGATTGCCCGCCCACCGGGATGGATGGCCCAGTCATAAATTTCATTGCGGTTGATTTTAAAGTCCTCAAAAAGTGGTTGAGTAGCCTCCCGAAGGTTAGACCTGATCAGCTCGGGTACATAGCTCGATAATACCATGTCAAAACCCGTATCGCCAATAGTCCAAGCCATGTCCTGCTCCGTTTCCCGGGCCGTAGCAGTTGAAAACTGATTCAATTGGAAGCATTTGTCATTTGGTTTTCTGCCGGTGATAATTATCCCGGCGGCACCGTCGGCAAAGACGGAAGCGGAAATAAGCTGATCGGTTGTTTCAGCAGATTGAAGATGGAGTGAGCAAAGTTCCAGGCAGACGACAAGAACCGTGGCATCCGGCTGAGATTGACAAAATGACTGAGCCATTTTCATGGCCGGGAATGCGGCGAAACACCCCATGAATCCCAAATGATACCGTTCAGTAGAGGGGGAAAGTCCCAGTTGTTTAATAATTTCAAAGCCGGGTTCGGGAGCAAAAAAGCCCGTGCATGAAACAGTGATAATATGAGTGATATCAGATTTATTGATTGTAGTATTTTGATCGATCGTTTGGCGGGCCGTCTCAACAAAAAGCGGTTTTGCTTTTTCAATATAAAGATCGTTACGAATGCCGGTAGAAGGAGATGAGAATGAACCATCTTTCTGAAAAAAAACAGGGGATTGCCCATTGGTATTAAAGTCATTAATTATAGTATGGCGTTTATCAATCCCGGATTTTGAATAGATCCTGTGGATAATTTTTTTGGAAGCATCACGAGTTGCGACATACTTTTTCATCTTTTCCCGCAAAAAGTTCTGACGGTATGATTGATTGGGCACAACGGTTGCTATATTCTGAATGAAGGCCGCCATTTCTTATTGAATTTTATTAAGTAAGACGTTACTTATATATACCTGAAGTTGTTGCAAAACATTCCAAAATCCTAATCTGTTTTGGAATTGGAATTCAGAGAAGGGAAAGTAGAGTAGCTTTTAAAAAAGATTATCGCCGGTTGGTGAGTTTATAAAATCGGATATTATGAAGGATAGCTGCTATCGTTAGTCCGGCAATAAGTCCCATCCAAAGGCCCTGTGGACCTATATTTCTGCTGATACCAAGATAGTAGCCCAAAGGTAGACCAACCACCCAGTATGCGATAAAATTAACAATCATTGGAATTTTAGTATCCTTAAGTCCACGAAGAGCGCCATAGCTGCTCACTTGAAGGCCGTCGGATATTTGAAAAATGGCGGCCATATAAAGAAGGCTGATAGCCACGTCCTGTACAGCAGAATCCTGAGTATAGATACTGCTAATAACATCTGGAAATAAGTAAATGATGATGGCTGTTAAACTCATAAAAAACGTAGCCAATGTGATTCCTACGTATCCTCGATGGCGTGCTTCGGTAACTTTGCTTTTTCCAATAGCATTCCCTACTCGGGTAGTAATAGCTGTTGAAAGGCCAAAAGGAACCATAAAGGTCATAGCTGCAAAATTGATAGCTACTTGGTGTCCGGCAACTGCAATGGTACTCAGAGACCCCATCAAAAGGCTAACCACTGCAAACATAGTTACTTCCATCGTGGAACTTAGCCCAATAGGAACACCAACCCTAAGTAATTCCTTAAGGTAGGGCCAATCCGGTTTTTTGAAGGATGAAAATATCTCGAACCGATTATAGGGAGGATGTTTCATGGTAAAAATGAGCATGCCTAAAAACATCACAACTCCCACCAGGGAAGAAGCATAACCGCACCCTACAGCGCCCAATTCCGGAAATCCAAAAGCTCCATACATGAGTGCATAGTTGCCGATAATATTTACAAATACACCAAGCAAGGCAAAGTACATTCCAGGCCGAGTCACTGACATCCCTTCGTTGAAAAAGCGAAGCGCCATATATCCACTTACCGGAAATACTCCCCATGATATAGCTCCCAGGTAACCCTGGGCAATTGGAATAATTTCGGGAGTCACATCTATGAAGTGCATGACAAATTTGAGATCCCGAATCAGGAAAAAGACAGGTATAGCTAAAATTTGGCTTAGCCAAAGTGCTTGTCGTGCATTGATACCAATTTCTTTAAAATTACGTGCCCCTACCAATTGAGCTACAACGGGAGTAACGGCCATCAGAATTCCTGCCATAAACATCATAAAGGGTACAAAGACGGCTCCTCCAACTGCTACGGCTGCAAGGTCCTGAGCAGAGAGATTACCCGCCATAACGGTGTCTACGAAGTTCATAGACATCTGCAGTAGTTGAGCAATAATGACGGGAAGACCTATTTTTAAAGTCAGTCCGGCTTCCTTTCGGAAATTATATTTTTCTGCTTTCAGAAATGAGAGCACAGCATCAATTGTATAATGAAGATAATATTTGTGGAAGCGCTAATGGTACAAAAACTGTGGAGGAAAAGATAACTGTTTAAGGGCGGAAAAAATCAGGAATCTACCTGAGACAGTTTAATGACAAAAGTAGTTCCTTCTCCTTCTATGGAAGCAAATGTTATACTCCCACCATGTGCCTCAATAATTTTTTTGCAAATCGCCAATCCAAGTCCTGTACCACCGGATTTGGTGGAAAAGCTGGGTACAAAGATGTTACTCCTGTTTTCTTCGGGAATTCCACTTCCGTTATCTTCAATTTCAACAAAAGCATGTTGCTGGCTTCGATAAAGCGAAATAGAAATTTCACCTTCATTATTTCTGATAGACTCATAGGCATTTTTTACGATATTGATAAAGACACGTTTTAGATCATCTGCAATACCGCTCACCAAAATCGCTTCATTGGGAGCATTAAAAGACAGGCTGATTTGTTGATCATGCTGATAAAGTTGAACAACAGATTCCAGAATAGAAGTTAAATCGACGGAGGTAAAATCTTTTTCTATAGGTTGAGAAAATTTCGAAAAATCAGAAGCGATATTGCTTAAGGATTGTATCTGCTCAATAAGGTTAGCCGTGATCTTTTGAATGTGAGCCTTGAGTTCTTCTCCCTCATATTTTCCCGTCTTTAGCTGTCGTTCCAGGTGTTGAACGTTCAGCTTCATGGGTGTAAGTGGATTTTTTATTTCGTGAGCTACCTGCTGAGCCATTTCTTTCCATGCCGCTTCTCTTTCCGCCTTAGCGAGTTCTTTTTGTAGCTTACGGAGTCTGCTAACCATCTCATTGTAAGCTTTTGCCAGATTACCGATTTCATCCTGGCTGGTAACGGGAATAGTGGTATCCAGGTTCCCTCCTGATATCTTATTAAGTCCGCGTTGTATATAAGTTAGAGGTCGAGTAAGTGATTTCGAAATGAATGCCGAACCTAATATAAATAGACCAAATACCAAGATATAAACTAAGATTAGGTAGCTTATTGTCTCTAATAATTGTTGGTCATATTTAGGAGATTCCAGAAAGGTTGGGATAGCAAGAATTCCCATTGTTTCATTTTCGTCATCCAGAATAGAACGGTAGCCAATAAGTAATGGCTGTCCGGCTAAATTAACGGAAGAATAGGCTTCTCTTTTTTGCTGAACAGAAATTTGATGGTATATATCATATGGCAGGATGTCGGGAAGCAAGTGTTGCTGATATATTTGGGGTGTTGTAGTTTCTTCAACACTGCTTTCTGTATATAGCGTAGCATCCACATTCCATGGGGTTGTCAGTGATTCAAGAGAGGATGAGGGATTGCGATTTAAATTGCTGCTCATCAATTGGCTGGATTGAATGGATTCAGCAAGTCGTTCGAGCTTCTCAAATAATTCTTGCCGAACAATTTCCTGATTCTGCTTTTTAATAGCATAATGTGAAGTGGCAATTAAGAAACCCAGAAAAATAAGAGTAGCCAGTAAGAAACTGTCGAGGATACGATCCTGAAAGCGTTTTTTTTCTCCCAGTAAGTAAGTGTGGTCCCTATTAATAAGTTGAGTTATGAAAGCAAACAGGCATCCTACAATGAGTAGGGTAAAGCTAAAACGGAAAAGAGAGAAAAGGATAAGTCGATATTCCGGCAGTGCAGAACTGATTTTGATAGATACGGTATCTGATTCTTTCCAAAGCAATGTGCGATAGGTGTTTTCATTGGCATGATCGTAATAATAGATAAGGGAATCGCTTTCGAGGGCTTCTTGTTCTGCCTCATTTAGTTGTTGGTATTTAGGGAAATATCCTGTAAAACCTTGGTCAGTCGCGCTAACTAACTGGGTATTCTCATATTTCTGCATAAGGAAATTATTATTCCAGTCTTCATACGTCAATGAAGCCATTACGGCTCGTATTGGCTTATTAAATTGTGGACGCTCTTTATAAACCGAGCATAAAATCCAGGCTATTGGTTGGAATTCAGAAGACCCAAAAACGGGTATCCATCCCCTGTAAAAAGTCCGATAATCCTGTTGGTTTATGAGTTGAGGCTGTTGAATAACAGGCTGGATGCTGGATTTAGTAATCTGTTGTATTTCTGTAGTTATTTCCAGTCGAGAAATATTGTAAATGTTTAACCAGTTTGGGGAATTCAGATTGGTGGAATAATTGGCAACGAGTTCTTCATTTGCGCTGACTAATTGTATGTCAAATGAATAGGTATTCCATTCAGACTCCAAAAAATCGCGAATATTTTGAGTGAATCGGGATTGTACTGATGATTGATTGTTGGTGATATCCTCGTTTGAAATAGCTTGAAACTCTTCCTCTAGATTTACTAAGAGTTGACGTGTTAACTCTCGAGCCTGAGGATCCTCTTCCTGGGCGTAATTTTGAGCTGTCTCCAAAAGTTCTTCGTCGA
The DNA here is from genome assembly GCA_041642075.1 of Fodinibius sp. Taxonomy (GTDB): domain Bacteria; phylum Bacteroidota; class Rhodothermia; order Balneolales; family Balneolaceae; genus Fodinibius. Next base: position 6,632 of record JBEPXF010000007.1, on the reverse strand, counting down.
TGTGTATAAGATAGGATTGATAAAGCATAGGGATTCCTAATGTTGCAATAAATATACTCCCCATAACAATGTTACGCAGCGGAGAAAGGGCAGATACCCATGGAACGCTCTGTGCATGACCAATTGCAATAAATAAAATAATAGCAAAGGCCGCTAAACTTGTATATAGAAGCCAATTGAGAGTGGTGAAGTCGAGCACTAAAAGTTGGGTTAATAAAAGTACAATGACAAAAACTATTGCAATAATGGTAGCTGATAATCGAATGTGATTAAGAGTAGAGCGGAAAAGAAGAAGGTTAAGAGAAGATAAAAGAATACCTAATGACAAAAGTGTTAGACCCACTATAAGGTAGATAATAATAGTGTTCAACTCGGGCAAAATTCGCAGGTCTAAAAGGGGGATACCAGAAGAAACAATATTTTTATATATCCAATTGAGAACAAGAGGTATACTAAGACCATTAATAGCTCCCACAAAGGTGGCCAATCCAATTGAAGCGAGATATGAGTTGGCTCTAATCCTCCTGTTGAAAAATGGTAGCTTTCGAGCAATCGCGATTGAAGCAAGCAGGGTAAAGAAAACCTGTGTAAATATATACGCCAGTTGTTCTGCAGTTTCAGTCCAGGCTTCATTGGCAGGCTCAATAAGCATTTCAGTCCATATTGAAATAATATCAGTATAAGCTAATACCAGCCAGCCGGCGCTAATAAAAAAGAGCTGTAAAAGAAGGGCTGTAAGCCAACTAACTTTATCAACAGCTTTGAAGAAGACAATGACGAAAACTGCAAAACTGAATAAGGCAAAAAGAGATCGCCAAAAGTTATTCCCCTTATCCCATTCTTCTTTTTTTTGCAGAAGATTTTCATCAGAAGCATAAACAACACCAATAGAGTCTCCTTCAATACTGGTTAACTGTTTCGTCTGCGCTGCACTGTCGGGGGAGGAACTGAAAATGCTAAAGTTTATCGGATAATCGATAGTAGACTCTGACTGCAGAATATTGAATTCGGTAGCGGTGCCAATAGCTAGCGGATTGGTCTGCTCAATGCGGTAACTAGTATATAGCTGATACCAGATTTCATCATCGTTTCTTTGAACACTGAATGGAACATAGGCCTCCCAATAAGTAGTATTATTTTCTTTTGATAGTGTTATTGTGGGTTCGAGGGGATCCTCAAAATAGTTATCATCTCTGTTGGGTGGAGCAAAACCTTTCCATACAATAGGTTGATCATTTTGATACAAAGCAATTCCCCAAAAGTCGGAATACGAATCCAAATTCTCGTAAATTTTTTGAGGGGACCGTTCTTGCAGCAGCAATGACTGAAGAGTGGAGGACAATTGCTCAGATCGGTTGAGCAATTGCTGCTGTTTATTGTCAAAAAAAAGAGCTGATTCCGTGAGTCTCTGTTCTACAATTTGTTGATGATTGGTGTCAGAAGGATTGATACTATATCTCCATCCCTCTAAAGCGAGAAGTAGTAACAAAAGGCCTAAAAATGTCCATCCTAAAAGACGATAAAGCCGAGGTAGATCCAGAGATGTTTTCATAAAACTATGATCGATTCATCAGGTATTTGAATATGAATCGAATTTAAGGTCGAATCAAGTTAGGAATTTTAGAGGGATCCTGGCCTTCTAAAATTCCGATAATAGCCTTTGCGGCTAACATGCCTATCGCTTCTCGTGTTTCATGACTGGCACTAGCGATATGAGGAGTTAACAGGCAGTTAGGAGCTGTCAGAAGACGAGGATGCACATTGGGCTCGTCCTCAAATACATCCAGGGCAGCTCCGCCGATGGTTCCGTTGTGCAGAGCTTCAGCAAGAGCTTCTTCATCAACGACGGGACCGCGAGCAGTATTGATTAAAATTGCTTTTTCTCCCAGTATAGAAATGATCTCCTCATTTACTAGGTGTCTGGTTTCTTCAGTAAGCGGGCAATGAAGTGTAAGAATATCTGCCTCTTCTGCCAATCTTTTTATATTAGCCCGGTAAGAGGCATTACAAGTATTTTCTGTTTCTGGCGCTAATCGACTACGGTTGTGATAAATGATATCCATGCCAAATGCCTTGGCCCTTTGAGCAACGGCTTGGCCAATTCTACCCATTCCCACGATACCGAGGGTACTTGTCCGGAGTTCTTTGCCTAAAAAGCCCAGTGGTTCCCACCCATTAAATTTACCATCAAGAAGATAGCGTTGTGCTTCAAATAGCCTTCTGCTTACCGCTAATATAAGTCCGATAGTAAATTCAGCACAGGAATCAGTGAGTACATCGGGAGTGTTGGCCACATAGATATTTTCTTCATGGGCAGCATCAACATCAATATTATTGTACCCTACGGCATGGTTGGAAACGATCTGAAGATGTTCTCCTGCTTTTAAGACCTTAGCGGTAATTGGGTTAGAAAGCATTGGCAGTATGGCGTGGTACTGAGGGATATCGCGAATAAGTGCATCCTCTGAATTATAATCTCCACGCTGACCAACATCCACAGAAAAATGAGCCCGGAGTTTATCAATAACAGAATCGACAATAGGTTCGGTAACCAGTACTTTTTTAGGCATCTTTATAAAGAGTATTTTTTTCCGTTAATGAGAATATCAGAATAGTTATTTATTTGGAAATTACTTAATTCCCGATAAATATATGAAAAGGGAACAAGTGCTTGGGTACACATTTTGTCAGCGTGTCGCCAAGCGGTAACTTTTAGATGAAGCGTTCTATCTTCTGTTTCTTGATAAGTTACATCTCGGAGATGGGTGCACCCATCGGCTAGCTTACCGGAAATCAGGAATGCATTACCTTCTTCAAGGGTTATTTGTTTTAGGGAATCAATATATACTTTGCCTTCTTGGTGAGGCACATCTTCGGGCTGTTGTAACTCTGTTAAGTTGGGATAAGAATCAGTTAGCTTGGGATCTGAGGAAGCGCATCCTGAGATCATAAAGAATCCAATAGTTAAAGTAAGTATGCCCGTTACCAAAAAAACAGGGTTATTCTTCAATTCTTTTGACCGGGGCATCATTCCACATGCGTTCGAGAGCATAATACTCACGCAGCTCTTTTTTAAAGATATGTACAACTACATTTACATAATCCAGAATAACCCACCGCCGGCTTTCTCGTCCTTCTTCTTTCCACGCCTTTTCCCCCAGGTTTTCCTGCGTCTCCTTATTAATATTATCAGCAATGGCTTTGATCTGAACATCTGTACTGGCATGGCAAACAATAAACTTATCAGCCAGCGTTGTTAGTTTGTGGACATCCAGTATAATAATGTCTTCCGCTTTTCGGTCAAGCATAGCTTCCGTAATAACTTCAATCAGCTTTTCGGAGTCGGCTGTTTTGGCATCATTGACGCTGGTAAATTGTTGTTCTTTTTGAGAAGAGGTATCGGTCATATAAAATTAGTTGAGTGTTAAAGATTTATAGTCAGATCCTATGATAATAGTAGCATCGAGATAATAATCTTTTGATGCCTCTACAATTACGTTTTGAGGATCAACGCCGAGAACGTCAGCAATTTTTAGTGCATTATCTTTGTTAATAGTCCGTGCTACTATAACCGTATTATTCATATCAAAGTTCTTGAAATTTCCTGTTTCTACTACATCAAAACCATTTTTGCGAAGTGTAGATGTAAAAGTATTGGCTACGCCGGGAACTCCACAGCCATTTAGCACTTCAAGTTGAATAATCTCTCCAATTAGATTGGTGCTTATCTCATTACGTTGGTTTTCTATCCGTGGATATACAATACGGGTAAAAAGACCGAAAATGAGCAACACTAATAGTAGGCTAAGAAATCCAATGGCAGTATTTAGAACAAAAGAACTGGATTCTCTGCTATCTGGGGTCATGCCTTAGGTTTGACTAATCGAAAATAGGATGGCCGGAGTACATAGTATGACGAGATCGCGGACCCATACCCCAAGGACTGTAGCCATAGCTTTGAGGCAACTGCTGAAAATGAATGCTGATATTACTGTTCTCATTGATTTGATAGTTTAGTTCAGCATTGCGAATAAGCAACTGGGTATCCATCCCGCTGTTATTTGACGTAAAGTTATTGTTACCAAATGGAGAATGTAAAAGTGATAAGTCAACCCTGCCGGTAAGATCTTCCGAAAAGAAAAAACGCATGGTATTCGTATAAGCATTCATGTTTTGCATTTGTCCTCCATAACTTGAGAACATCATAGAATAAGAATGGTCCATCTGCATGTTAAACAGATTTCCCAGATTAGCGCCCTCACTGGGGTTTTGTTTTATGACTGATCCAGTGAGTGCGGAAGAGCGATTAACATCTTCTCGCAGTTGGGCTTCTGCTACTGAAGACATGCCAATGAATAAAAGTATAAATGCGCTTATAAAAGTGAAGGTCCAAGTCTTTTTCATAATCATTGATAATTACCCGATAGTATTATACTAAATAACGCCTGAAACTAATTTAAGTATAATAAAGTAAAATTCTACAATAAAGAGTGTTATTCTGGATATTTTTTTTATAATTGTTGCTACAAGTGTTTACCAGAAAAAAGTAACGAAAATAAAGCTGATTAATTATAGTTTGATATTAAGTAGTTCGTTTTGAATAAAGATCTGTTAAAGCTTTCCAATAAAGCTAATATATGCTATTTAAAAAAAAAAGAGCAGAGCTGGAGGGATTCGAACCCCCGGAATCGCAAAACGATTCAACGGTTTTCGAGACCGCCCCATTCGACCGCTCTGGTACACCTCCTTCATAAATTCGAACTTGTTCAACGGATGAAAATAGGGTATATTTGAAAGCTTTGAATCCAATAAAAATACGGTTTAATAAAACCAAATAAAAGGCTGTAGTTCGATAATGAAACTAACCGATTTTAAGTTTGACACCGACGATTTTAATGTTCCCGAAGAGCCGGTTGAACCACGTGATGCTGCAAAGTTAATGGTTTTGGATCGGGAGGATGAAAGTATTACACACGAAAAATTCTCTGATATTCATAAATATTTAAATGAAGGCGATGTACTGATATATAATGATACCAAAGTGTTTCCGGCGCGCCTGAAAGGGAAAAAAGAAAAAACGGATGCCGATATTGAGGTGTTCTTGTTGCGTGAGCTGGTTCCCGAAAATATGCTTTGGGATGTACTCGTTGAGCCTGCACGTAAAATACGCATTGGCAATAAACTGTATTTTGGTCCCGATCTGATGGCAGAGGTTATTGATAACACTACCTCGCGGGGACGTACTATCCGGTTTCTTTATGAAGGGACTAATGAAGAGCTTTATAAATTATTGGATGATATCGGGGAAATGCCCCTTCCACCCTATATTGAACGTGACCCCAAAGAGGAAGATAAAGAACAATACCAGACGATCTTTGCTAAAGAGCGTGGTTCTGTAGCTGCTCCTTTTGCAGCAATGCATTTCACACATGAGCTGGTTGAAAAGCTGGAGGACAAAGGGGTAAAGATGTTGCCTATCACTCTCCATATCGGCTGGGGTACTTTCCGGCCGGTAGAAGTAGAGGACTTGACAAAGCATCGCATGGATTCTGAAAATTATAATATTTCCAAAGAAACCTCCGATGCAATTAATAAGGCATTGAAGAGCAAGGATAACAAGGTAGTGGGTTGTGGTACTACTTCTGTTCGAACTATCGAAACAAGTATTACGGCAAGTGGTATTTCCAAACCGGGGACCGGCTGGACCGATAAGTTTATATACCCTCCCTACGATTTTAAAATCACGGAGGGGGTAATTACAAACTTCCATCGTCCGGAATCCACCATGTTAATGCTCGGAGCTGCTTTCGGGGGATATGATTTCCTCATGGAAGCCTATGAAGAAGCGCAGGAGAAGGATTATCGCTTTTTCGGATTCGGTGACTCAATTTTGATTCTCTAAATTTTTCCGGTGGTAACGAAGACTCTTGTAATACCTGCAGCGGGCTCCGGGGAGCGGATGCAAAAGGAAGTTCCAAAGCCTTATTTGAATTTAAAGGGTATTCCTATACTGGAGCGGACAATACGCCGATTTCTGGAACTTGAAGGGCTGGAGCAAATCACGGTTGTTACTTCGGAAAGTTATATAAAGTTAACCCGGGATATGCTTAGCTCGTTACTTCCGGATACCATGCATGGTGAGGTTGTATTAGGGGGAGAAGAGCGGCAACATTCTATTAGTAATGCTTTATTCCAGATAATTGAGGCAGATCTTGTGATTGTTCATGATGCCGTTCGCCCCTTTGTTAAGCAGGAGCATATTGAGTCTTGTTGCGAGGCTGCATTTGAAGTGGGGGCAGCAGTGCTTGGTATTCCTGCAACAGATACAATTAAGTACGTTACTGAAGATCTCTATATTGAAAATACCCCTCCGCGAACTGTAATGTGGCAAACTCAGACGCCACAAGTCTTTCAAAGAGAAGTCTTAATAAAAGCATATAAACAAGCAGAGAAGGATGATTTTCTGGGTACTGACGATTCATCTCTTGTTGAAAGAATGGGGCATGAGGTTAAAATGATAGAGGGAGACCGAATGAATGTGAAAATAACTTATCCCCAGGATTTTGAAACAGCTAAACTAATGATTGACCAGAATTGGATGTAGTTATGAGAATTGGATATGGTTATGATGT
>JBEPXF010000006.1:0-36831 GCA_041642075.1 Fodinibius sp. | reverse complement strand
ATCCATATCCAGGCCGATATAGATAGCTATACTACCTTCGATTTCGACCAGACTGCCCACTTGATCCAAAGAGGCGAGCAAGCAGCCCGCAAAATGCTTCCCCAGTTAATGGCGCTGGCAGACTCTATCGATAACTCCAAAAATAAGCTCCCCCCCGTTCCCCAGCAATCGGATACATTATTAATCCAAAAACTTCAAATAAATGGCTCAAATTCTTACATCAGGGATCGTCTAAAAAACTCACTCCATCTTGAACTGCCTACCCGACAATCGCTCTCAGAGCTGGAATATAAATTAACCAGGATTTATAATTCTGGTTCTTTTACCGACCTAATCAGTTATCGCCTACAGCAACTACCTGATCAAGACGGATATTTATTAACCCTTGATATCTCCACCCAAAACCAACAGACTGTTGGTCTTGGCGCACGCTATGACAGTCACTATAAAGCCTCCCTGTTATTTAGCGGAACTTTCAATAAAATTTTGATGCCCGGTGATATACTATTAGCAGACTTGCGACTCGGGGAACAGATACAATTGCAGAGTACCTATTTTTTGCCCCTTTCGTTTTATCCCAAAACGGACTTAGCCGTGATGGGTAGTATCACGCGTCTCCCCATTGATATATTCAACAATAATCAGCGTATCTCTAAAATAGATGTGGAACAGCTTTCCTTTTTTCCCCACTTGCGCGTAGAGATTATGCCAGAACTGTTTTTTGGTATTGGTCCACACTTCGAGGTCTTCAATTTGAATGAAGCAATTGGGGAAACCCTCTTTCTTAGTAATATAAATGGATTAATTACAGCCCAGATGTTGGTTTACGGAGATTCCTTTGACCATGCCTATTTCCCTTCAAAAGGGCAAAAGCTATTTATTAACTCTGAACTTTCAAATAGCCACTGGGGTAGCAGCCGATCTTTCTTCCAATTGACAGCAGATTGGGAAACTCGACTTCCTGTCTCAAACCGGTTCTCTTTCCTGTCAAGACTTACAGCGGGACGCACTGTTACTTATTCATCAACATTACCATTACATTATCGTTATTTTGGTGGAGGTGCCGTTCCCATCTCTATTTTCCAGGATCGCCAATTCCCGTTATTAGGATATGAGGTTCAGGAACTATCAGGGCACCACATGCAAGCATTGCAGCTGGGTGCTCAGCTAAGAGTCAAAAAAAATACCTTCCTCCAATTTAAATGGAATACCGCTAGTTTCTATGATGAATCCAAGTGGAAGATTCAACCATCAAGTTTCGAATCGGGTTTTGGCATCTCCGGGGGAACACAAACAATTATCGGTCCGATAGAGCTCACATTAATGGCTCCGGACTTTGATGGGCCTTATGCTCTTCGGATAAATGTTGGGCATGCTTTTTAATCACTGATTAGGTTCCACCACTTCGTATGTAAATTCATCGGTAAATGTGCGCCCAAACATATCTTTTACTCGTACTTCAATAGTCTGGTCTCCAAGCGACAAGTTATTAGGCACACCGGTTTTCCATAAGTGAGTAGACTCTATTGGGTTAGATGGTCTTCTCCCCTCTTCCGGTAGCTCTTCAGCTGCATCCCACTTTTGACGCAACTTTGTAACATGGGGATCCTGTTCCTCTACCTTGCTCATCGGTCGCCAGTTTTCCCATTCATTCTTTACACGAAATCCCACTTCCGTATATTCGTTGCCCAAGAAATAGTTAACATAGAGTTCGGCTCCATGCCAGGAATCCTGTGGAACAATCTTAGGTCCCCATATACTCAATCGATAGTCTTCCGGTTTATCTGCAACCTTATAATCAATGGTATATTCATTCCCTTCAATATTAAGCATCGCATATCCATTAGGGGTTCCGTCACGCATCAACGTAGGTGGAATTCCACGCTCGTCCACCTCGCCGGACCACCAATCACCATTGGTTGTACCCACGTTGTAATGGATGTGCGGTTTCAACCGTTTCCATCCATCTTTATCATCAAAAAAATGGAATTTCTGAATATGAGTATGAGCAGAAAGTGAGAGGGTATTCGGATACTCCTTCAACAAATTAAACAATCGATTACGATCTTCGATCCGGAATGTACGTCCCCACCCATCGGGCATAAAAATTGGAATATGAAACGCAATTACGATCAATTGGTCCTCAGATACATGCTCCAGATCATTTTCAATAAATTCGAGCTGCTCATCTGTAAACCCGCCGATATAACCTGATTCACCATCTTCGCGCGGGTAAACGATATCATCCAGTACAATAAAGTGGGCCTTGCCATGATTAAACGAATAGGTCGGAGGACCGAAATTAGCTTCAAATGTTTCATCGGCATGCTCATCTGCTTCTGCATCGAAATTCATATCGTGATTTCCATACACATGAAACCAGGGTAGACCAATTTTAGCTACTGATTCACTGTAGGGCTTAAACAGATCCAAATCATCTCCCACGATATCACCCAGCGTAATTCCAAACTCGTATCCCCCTGCTCCTTCCAGCTCAGCGACAATATCCCTATCAAAATATTCTACTTCTCGCTCGGTATAAGGCTGCGGATCGCCAAATAACAGAACGCTGAACTCATCTTTCTGCTTGCTCTCCAAAAGCGGGAAGTTAACTGCTTCCGGAAGCCCGCCCGTCGGTTTCACCCCTTCAAATTTCAATTCCGGAGAACCATCCGGCTTGTGGATATAGTAAAACTGTGGCTGATTCAGTTCATTCACGGGCAAGCTATATCCTGTGGGTTTGATCACAAAAATAGTGGCATCATTTTCATCAATCTCGATAGAATATTGTCCATCTTCATTCGTCTGAACCACATCACTCCCGTTCGAAACAGCCACACCGGGTATTCCCATTTCATTCCCGTCCATCACCCCGTTAGCATTTTCATCCACATATACCGTGCCTTCGGCGGTTTCCTGTGCATTCAGAATGGCTGGGAAACTCATTAGCAGTACAACAAGGATTGGCAGAAGTATTTTTTTCATAATCAGCTCAGCGTTTTAGTTAAATTGAAAACATAATGTAACAAATGTGAGGGAATGCTGTTTAAAATGGAGATTAACAAATGATAAACATAACTTCAGGCCAAATCATGTATAGGTTCTAAATTGTTTACCAACTGATATCCTAAATTCAAGAAATTATTTTAAAATTATGCGAGTAATTCCTGCTATCGATTTATTAAATGGAAAAGTAGTTCGTCTCCATAAAGGTGATTACGATAAGGGTACCATCTATAATGATAACCCAATCGACGAAGCCAGGAAGTTTAAAGAAGCAGGATTTCAGCATATTCATATTGTAGACCTGAATGGTGCTAAAGAGGGCAAGTTTGTTAATTCAAGTCATATCGAAACAATTATTGATAAGCTCGATATATCAGTACAGACCGGTGGGGGGATCCGAAGTTTTGAAGATGCTGAGATGCTAATTGAACATGGTATCTCAAATGTCATATGTAGCTCGATGGCCGTAAAGAAAAGCGATGAATGGCTAAAAGTATTGGATACCTATGGAGATAAAGCCATTTTAGGTATGGATTTAAAAAATGGAAAAGTAGCCTACGGCGGATGGCTGGAAACACTGGACCAATCACTTGAAGATTTCTTAAAGCCGATGATAGAGAGAGGGCTTTCAACTGTTCTATGTACGGATATATCACGAGATGGCACGATGGAGGGACCAAATGTAGAGTTATATAAAAAGCTCAGTGCTCAATTTCCAGAGTTAAATTTCATCGCTTCTGGGGGAGTATCTGATAGTAATGATTTAAAAATACTCAAAGACCAGCAACTCTATGGCGTAGTAGTAGGACGAGCTTATTATGAGAATAAAATAAGCCTGGAACAGCTGCTAAAATATCACACTGCCTAGGTAGCAGTTGACTTGATATCAGCTTTGGATATCATCAACACTAATACAAATTCCAGGGCAATTAACAGTGCCACTCCTACTAAATGTACTACCTGGTACACGGGTGGAATGCCCAGGTAATATAACCCCACACCTGTAGCTATCTGCAGTAAAATAAGTCCGAATATCCAGTTCCCGAGTTTTGTTACCAGGGGACATTGGGATCGCCATCTTGCAAGATAGAAAAGTATTCCACCGGCCAACAATACCACCCATGAAAAAGAACGGTGAAGGTTATCAATATAACCAATTTGTGATATCCAGTTTTCCCGTGGCGGAGATGCATCCATATTTTTAAAGACATCAATAGCTTCACGCACCTGTGTACCAAATCCGAGCTGTAAAAAGGTAATGGCCAATAAGGCCACACTGGTAAATAAAAGCCAGTTCCAATTACTTGAAGACAGAGTAATAACAAACTGATTTTCAGAAGCTTTAAAAACGGCAAATATCAGTGTCATCATGATAACCATTGCTAATATCATGTGGAGTGTAATCAACCACTCATCAAGTCCTGTAGCCACAACCCTTCCTCCTAGCCATCCCTGTATAAGTACCAGAACAAAAGCAGTCCCGGAACTGTAAAAAACAGCATTTTCTTGTTTACGGTACCGAAAAGATAAAATGAAAGTAGCCGTTATGAGCAATCCAATTATAACTCCAATCAGGCGATTGATATACTCTGTCCAGGTTTTAATTACATTAAACTGGGACTGATCAAATTGATTAGGTAAGTCAGATGCAGTGGTAGGTGGTATCCACATCCCGAAACACTTAGGCCAGTCAGGGCACCCGAGTCCTGCGCCCGACGCCCGTACCAATCCTCCGACAAAAATGAGAAAAATAACGGCTCCCACGGTTGTCAGAGCTACTTTCTGATAGGTATTTAACTTCATACTCTTTTTATCCTGCTATTTTATACCTAATATTGCGGTACTGATTTTTAATATTTTTTAGTATCTTAAGTGTACTGAAAAATTTAAGTCCGGCATGAAGTTAAGCACAGATCTAACTCTTTCAAAGTTTCTTAATACAGAAACCCTTTCGGCGTACTATGAGCTTACAAAGCCTGGTATAACCCTTACCGTATTAGCCAGTATGCTAATCGGTTTTATACTGGGTTCGGGAAGTGAAATTAATTATATGCTTATGCTTCATGCCGCCCTGGGAACCTGGCTTATCGCCTCGGGGACTGCTGCCCATAACCAATTTATGGAGTGGCGGTACGACGGAAAAATGAAGCGTACTCAAAAGCGTCCCGTTCCTGCGAGTAAAATAAGTCCCCGCCAAAGCGTCTTCTTTTCTATGGGATTAATTTTAGGCGGGCTCATTTATCTTATTCTCGTTGTAAATTATGTAGCTGGACTTGTTTCTCTCCTTACCACCCTTATTTATCTGGGTATATATACACCGATGAAACGCATATCGGTAGCAAATGTTTTTATCGGCTCAATCCCAGGTGCGCTGCCCCCGGTAGGCGGCTGGGCAGCTGCAACAGGACATTTGGGCAGTACCGCTATGTGGGTTTTATTTGCTATCGTCTTCCTGTGGCAGGTGCCCCACGTTATGGCCATCGCATGGGTATGTAAAGATGACTATTCTACTGCAGGGTTTAAGATGCTACCCAAAGACGACCCCAAAGGATATAAAGCCGTTGCTCTTATTTTACCCTGCCTTATCTTACTTCTGCCGGTCTGCTATGGACTCTATTGGGTTGACATGAACAGTTGGCTCTACCTTGCAGGATCGCTGATCAGCAGCGTGGTCTTTTTATACTATGGAATAATTTTTGCCCGGGATCGAGACAAACCTTCGGCGAAAAAACTAATGTTTGCTTCCTTTGGATACCTCCCCGCTGTTTGGGCTTTTGTTATTATAGACCTATTACTCCTGTAAAGATCAAACCTTCTGAGCGCAGTTGGCATTCGTTATTGTTTTGTCTTTAAAGCACAGATTTCTTAACTATCAAGCTATAATAACCAAGCGGAGTAAAAAGAATGCGCACCTTCAAATATTTTTTCCTTTTCATACTGGCTTTAGCCCTTGCTGCCTGTAATATTGAAGCAGTAGACGGAAACGATGATGACGATAATCCCAATTCAGAAGCTTATTTCCAAAATGTAAGCGCGGACTACCTGCCGTCAGGGCTTTCCGGCTCAACGCAAAAAGCCAAAGCTGCTGATATCAACGGCAATGGGTATCCTGATATCGTATTGGCAATTAATGGCCAGCCAAATAAAATATTGATTAATGACGGCTCCGGAGATTTTTCTGATGTTTCTCCGATTCAGTTATCTTCACAGGGATATAGTTCCCAGGATCTCTCGATTGCTGATTTCGATGACGACGGGGATCCGGATATTATATTCGTATCCGGACAGGGGAATCCAAACGAGTTCTATATTAATAATGGCGGAGGCTCTTTTTCTGAGCTAGGCAATCGACTTCCCGTATCTAATAATAACTCAACTTCGGTGAAAACCTGGGACATTGACAATGATGGCGCTACGGATATCTTTATAGGAAATATCGGTCAAAATACCATTCTTATGAATAATGGCAACGCCTTTTTCACCAATCGAACTAACGAACGTATGTCCCCGTTACAATTTACCGAAACCGAAGATATTGCTTTTGGAGATGTGACCGGCAATCAATGGTGGGATATCGTAACGGCCAATCGGGGCACCAATCGGCTATATCTTAATTTCAGTGATGGATTCTTTGAAGATCAGACTCAATCTCGTATTCCCTTCAATCAAAACGGTGAAGAAAACAGTACCCATGTCAGCCTTGTAGATGTCGATGGTGATGGCGATCTGGACCTGTATATTGGAAACTCTTCCCTTGAAAATAGCAGTAATGTACAGGATCGGCTGCTTATAAACGATGGGGAGGGATACTTTAGCGACGACGAGACTGAAAAACGACTTCCCGAAATAACAACCAACACTTCTGATGTGGCATTTGTGGATTTAGACAACGATGGGAATAATAACAATAGAGATTTGGATGCAGTTCTCGGCAATCCCAATGGAGGTATTCAAGTACTAATCAACAACGGAAGCGGGTACTTTAGCGATCAAACCTCAGACTGGATTGAAGAAGATTTTCACCCTCAGGTCAATGACATTGAAGTAGCCGATTTTAACAGAGACGGCTACTGGGACTTATATCTATCAGTACAAAACAATCCTGATCAACTGCTCCTTCAAAGGAACTAACAATCTTCTCATCTGCGTACCCCCGAAGGGTTAACTGCCCAGCAAAAGATAGAGTCCCGCGGCCAGTACGCCTCCAAAGAGAGGTGCTGCAATGGGTACCCATGAGTAGGCCCAATCGCTGCTTCCCTTATTAGAAATCGGCAAAACGGCATGCATAAGCCTGGGACCTAAATCCCGCGCCGGATTAATTGCATAACCCGTTGGTCCACCGAGTGATAAACCTATCCCTAAAACAAGCAGTCCCACCGGCAAGGCAGAGAGGGCTCCCAAACCAAAGCCTACTTCTTTTCCCTCGATAGTGATTGTTTCCAACAGTTCTCCCTCTGCTCCGACAAAACCTGGAGACACTAAATATAATACTCCAAAAACCAATATTAATGTTCCAATCGTCTCAGTCATAAAATTAGATGGATAATTCCTGATATTTGGAATAGTACTGTGGCAGGCCAAAATTAGTTTTTCTTTCTCAGATGCTTTGAAATGGTCTTTATAAGCCAGCCAGACAAGAATCGCTCCGAGGGCCCCTCCAATAATCTGCGCAATAATATAAGGTATCACCAGTCCCCATTCGAAAAGACCTGCACTTGCAAGTCCAACAGTCACCGCCGGATTTATATGGGCACCGCTAAACTGACCCATCGTATATACGGCAACAAAAACGGCAATTCCCCATCCCCAGGTGATAACAATCCATCCACCATTATTTCCTTTCGTTTCTTTTAATAATACATTGGCTACCACCCCATTCCCTAATAAGATGAGGATAGCCGTCCCCACAATTTCAGCTATAATTGGTGACATACTTTTTTAGCTATGTTAATTATTTCGATTGATATGTTTCTGCAAGTTCTTTGTATTCGTCAAGCTGTTTTTCAATCCACTTCTCATTATATCCCGCCTCACGCGCCATCAGGCGAGCGACTTCCGGAGCCATCTCCAGACTGGCTTCTGCATCCAAAAACAGAGCACGAGTCCGACGAGCGTTAAAATCCTCTACGGTCATGGCCATCTCGTTTCGTGTAGCCCAAATAACTTCTGCTTTTATATAGGGCAATCGGCCATGCAGCTGTTCTCCTAATTCCGGGTCTTCTGTTACAAGCTGTTCTACATATTCCTTATCACTACCATAATAACTGAGTGGGCTGTCTGGACTAACACCCTGTTTCCATCCATGAATTTTAAGATTTTCTGTGATACATTCCTGTTCACTCAGCCCGCCCTTCTCTATTGCTTTATCAACGACATCTTCTGCCATCTCGCGATAGGTCGTCCACTTCCCACCCGCAATCGTCATTAGTCCCGATTTACTGACAAGCAGAGAATGGTCTCGCGATACTTCAGCTGTATCTTCCGCGTCGGGATCAGTTACCAGAGGACGCAATCCAGCAAAAATACTTTTAATATCTGATTTTGCCGGAGCATCGGTTAAATATTGTGCGGTATGCTCTAAAATGAAATCAATTTCTTGCTCTAATGCCTCTGGCTCAGATTTAATATCCTCGACAGGCGTATCGGTTGTTCCAACCATTACCTTGTCATACCAGGGAAGTGCAAAGAGAATCCGCCCATCACTGGTTTTTGGAATCATTATAGCTGTATCTCCGGGTAGAAAACGCTTATCAATCACAATATGTATACCCTGACTGGGAGTAATAATAGAGCTTGCCTCAGGATTGTCCATTTTTCGGATGCTATCCGTAAATGCCCCGGTCGCATTCACAACAGTTTTTCCCTTGATTTCATGTTCATCACCGTTCAACATATCCTTTGCCTGAACACCATGGACTTTTCCTCCAGACTTCATTAATCTGGTAACTTTCATATAGTTGATGAGGGTTCCTCCCTGCTCCGCACTGGTTTGGGCAAGATTTATAGCAAGCCGGGAATCATCAAACTGCCCGTCAAAATATAATATTCCACCTCGCAATTTTTCTTTGTTTAAAGTTGGAACTCTTTCCAGTGTTTTTTCCAGGGAAAGATATTTTGACGGACCTAATCCCAAGTTTCCAGCCATCAAATCGTATATTTTTAGTCCCAGCCAGTAATACGGTCCCCGCCACCTGTTATAAAAGGGTACCAGGAAAGATTGATCGTGCACAAGATGAGGGGCATTTTTCTTTAACAACCCTCGTTCCTTAAGTGCTTCGAACACTAGAGAGATATTCCCCTGCTCCAGGTAGCGTACCCCTCCATGAACCAGCTTAGTAGACCGGCTGGATGTTCCTTTGGCAAAATCGTCTTTTTCCAGAAGTAAGGTCTTAAATCCGCGAGATGCTGCATCTACAGCCACTCCTAAGCCCGTGGCTCCACCACCAATAATGATCATATCCCATCTATCGGTCGTTTTGACCGCCTTTACCATTTCTGTGCGTTTCATCAAATACTTCCTAAAATATTAAATCTATTCTTCAGACCAGCTTAAAGTAGCTCTTAAAGCTCTATTCCAACCCGACCTCAACTCATCTATCTGGCTCTTTTCCATTTCGGGACTGAAGGTCTTATCGATATTCCACTGATTATTAATTTCTTCATGATCTTCCCAGTATCCAACAGCTAACCCTGCCAGATAAGCTGCGCCCAAAGCGGTAGTTTCCAAAACCTGTGGACGAACCACGGGTGCTTCAAGCATATCCGATTGAAACTGCATAAGAAGATCATTAGCTGTCGCTCCGCCATCCACCCGCAATTCCTTAATTTCTATATCTGAATCCGCTTCCATAGACTCTATCACATCCATCGTCTGATAAGCTATGCCTTCCAGTGCAGCCCGGGCTATATGACCGGCACTTGCACCACGTGTGAGTCCAACAATAGTACCACGCGCATGTTGGTTCCAATGGGGAGCTCCCAAACCGGCAAAGGCAGGCACAAGATATACTCCATTATTATCATTCACAGAGGCTGCCAGCCTTTCAACATCTGCTGAATTTTCTATAATTCCCAACTCATCCCGAAGCCACTGAACCACGGCACCCGCTATAAAAATACTGCCTTCCAGTGCATATTCAACCTTTCCATCAATCTCCCAGGCGATAGTTGTTAACAGATTATTTTCAGATATGATGGGTTCCTCTCCGGTATTCATCACCATAAAACAACCCGTTCCATAGGTATTTTTTACCATCCCTGGTTTTATACAACGCTGACCAAAAAGTGCAGCTTGCTGGTCACCAGCTATTCCTGCTATGGGAATTCCTGAAGCAACATTCCTTGTCTCTGCATATACTTCGCTTGAAGATTTCACTTCTGGGAGCAGGCTTGGGGGGATATCCAATAAATCAAGAATCTCCTTGTCCCACTCTCCCGTCTTGATATTGTACAACATGGTTCGGGAAGCATTCGTAACATCCGTAACATGAGTTTTTCCTTGCGTTAAATTCCAAATGAGCCAACTATCAACCGTACCAAAAGCCAATTCTCCATTCTCTGCTCTTTTACGTGCTCCATCTACATTATCGAGGATCCATTTTATTTTGGTAGCAGAAAAATAGGCATCAATTATCAACCCGGTCTTTTTACGGATTTTCTGAATGAGCCCTTTCTGTTCTTTCAGCCTGTCACAGTATTCAGAAGTTCGGCGATCTTGCCACACAATAGCATTATAAATGGGTTTCCCCGTTTTACGGTCCCAAACAAGTGTTGTCTCCCGCTGATTGGTAATGCCGATTGCTTCAATATTGCTCCAATTCAGACCGATTTCAGATATTGCTTCTGTAGCCACACTAGACTGGCTTGACCAAATTTTAGACCCATCATGTTCGACCCAGCCTGCCTTAGGATATATTTGTTCAAATTCTTTTTGAGCTGATGATTTAATTCTTCCCTGTTTATCAAATACAATAGCCCTTGAGCTTGTCGTTCCCTGGTCCAGTGCTAAAATATATTTTTCTGCCATTTTATATTCTCTTATTTTTGTATAGTTGTCTATACAGGTTATGGAAAGAGCTTCAACAAATCAAGCATTTATTTCAACAAATAATTAAAATTATTTGTACAGCAAAGTTAAGGTTGGGAACCTATAAAAAAGATTTACCAACTGTGTTCTTCAAGCTCCAAGGGAAGACTATGACTTTCATGATTCTGATCATAGGGCTTCGTTGTAGTGGTAAAATTAATCCGGTCGCTTCGATATACATCTTCCGAATACTGGAATACCTTTCCATTCTTTGTTTCTATCAGCCTTTTCATCAACAAGAGGGGATCACCCACTTTTACATTCAATAACTCAGCTTCTTCTTTCCCGGCACTTATGGCTGTAATCTGCTGTTTTGCTTCCCCAAGCTCAGTATTGGTATGCTTGTAAAGCAACTTATAAATAGAATTAGACTCCAGATCCATATCGATAATGGGTTGGAATAATTCATGTACAAAATAAGATTGCTCTATAATCAACGGATGGTCATTGCCATAACGAACACGCACAATGTGTACGAGCTTATCCTTCTCGCCGAGCTCCATCAGGCTCATTAAATTTATGGGAGCATCAACTATGTCTTGCTCTATAATCTTTGCCGACGGTTCAATATCATGCTTCTCCATAAGCTCAGTAAATCCCATTAACTTTTCTGAGTCCTGTTCAATAGTCGGACTGGTCACAAAGGTCCCTCTTCCCTGTTCCCTAACCAAGTACCCTTGTTGTATTAAGAGTTTTACCGCTTCCCTGATTGTGCCCCGACTTACGTCAAACTTTTCCACCAAATCCATGTCGCTGTAAAAGCGGTCGTACTCTTCAAATTCACCGCTTTTTATTTGCTCTAAAAGCTTCTCATAAATCTGATAATACTTCGGTATAGGTTGTTGTAGCTCCTCCATGGGTGTCACACTGGTTAAAATGGGTCACATTGGTCAATTATATTAAAGTAATATAATTGCCGTTATTTTTTCAAAGTTAAACACTTTATGCAATTAAAGAAAAAGAAGTGGACAATCGCTTCATGCTATACCTTTCTAGTCATAAATAGGCGGATATTTATCCGGGGCTGCTTCACTCATAATAGCATAAACCGCTTCAAAAATATCCTCTTCACTGGGTTTTGAAAAGTAATCCCCATCCGAACCATAGGCGCCGCGATGTTCTTTAGCTGTAAGACACTGTGGTTCAGAATCGAGGTAATAATATCCTTTTTGCTCCTGAAGAACTTCATTCATTATATAGGCAGAGGCTCCTCCCGGCACATCCTCATCCACGATAAGAATACGATTGGTCTTTTTTAGTGACTCTACGACGTCATGATTACGATCAAAAGGCAACAGGGTTCGGACATCTATTAATTCAACTGAAATACCGGCTCTCTTAAACTCCGGAAGTAGCGATTCACAAATATTACAGGTAGAGCCGTAGGAGACGAGGGTAATATCTGTACCCTCTGAAATAATTTCAGGGATACCCAACGGAACAGTAAACTCACCTAAATTCTTCGGCACTTTTTCTTTGAGACGATATGCATTTAAAGGCTCAATAACCAATGCAGGATCATCTCCCTGCAAAAGTGTGTTATACATCCCGGCAGCGTCAGTTAGATTCCTTGGCACGCAGAGGTGAACCCCGCGAATACCATTAAGTATCACTCCCATAGGAGAGCCCGTATGCCAGATACCTTCCAAACGGTGCCCCCGTGTCCGGACGATAAGCGGCGCTTTTTGGCCACCCATACTTCTATAGCGAACGGTAGCCAAGTCATCGCTGAGTCCCTGAAAACAATAAAGTATATAATCCAGATATTGAATCTCCGTAATGGGGCGCAAACCTCGCAGTGCCATTCCTATCCCCTGCCCCAAAATCGTCGCTTCCCGGATTCCGGTATCTGCAACGCGGAGATCGCCAAACTTTTCCTGCATATTTTCTAATCCCTTGTTTACGTCTCCCAGTTTACCGGTATCTTCCCCAAAGACCAGCGTTTCGGGGTACTTTTCAAACAGTTTTTCAAAATTGTCGCGCAATACAACCCGCCCATCTACCGATTTTGGACTATTTCCGTACTGGGGTTTGATCTCCTCCACATTAAGGGGCGAACGATCACTCTCGCTGTACAGGTGGCTCCCATAACGTTGCTTATTTTCCTCAAGAGTTTTTTTAAGCCAATCCTGTATTTCCTTCTTTGCTTCCAGATCTTCTTCACGAACTATACGACAAGCTTTACGAACTGCAGATACAATATCTTTTCTGAGCGGAACAGTAGAGGCATTCATTTGCTTCCTAATCCGTCGTAGTTTCCCTCCTTTATTACTCTCGTTAATAAGTGCATCAATGAGATCGGTAGCCTCATCCAGATCTTGTTTCAATTCAGTAGTAAATGCATTCCATGCAGCATCTTTGCCCTCTTTAGCCTCTTTTTTAGCTGCCTCTTCTATAGTACTTAACTCTTCTTCTGTAGCAATATCTTCCGTAAGTATCCAGCTGCGCATCTTATTAATGCAGCAATGCTCTTCTTCCCACTCTAGCCGTTTATCTGACTTATATCGTTCATGGGAGCCGGAAGTAGAGTGCCCCTGCGGCTGAGTAACTTCCTGTACATGCACCAGAACCGGGACATGCTCTTCACGGGCAATTTGAGCAGCCTCCTTATAAGTCTTCAGTAATGCCAGATAATCCCATGCTTTAACTGTGAGTATTTCAAACCCTTCATCTTCTTCTGTCCGCTGAAAACCGGATAAGACTTCTGAAATACTTTCTTTGGTAGTCTGATATTTACGGGGTACAGAAATGCCATATCCGTCATCCCAGACCGATACAACCATTGGTACCTGCATAACACCAGCAGCATTTATTGTCTCCCAAAAAACACCCTCTGAAGTACTGGCATCACCTATGGTTCCCCAAGCAACTTCTTTACCATCTTGCGAAAATTTTTGAAATTCTTCCTGCTCAAGAAGGGACTCATGCTTTTGATATACTTTGGAAGCCTGCGCCAATCCGAGAAGACGCGACATTTGTCCTGCTGTAGGAGAAATATCCGGAGAACTATTCTTTTTTTTCGTCAAATCTTTCCACTCTCCATTTTCATCCAGACTTCGGGTACTGAAATGAGCATTCATCTGACGTCCCCCGGAATGAGGATCAGCCTCTATATTAGCATGTGCATAGAGCTGGGCAAAAAACTGTTGTACCGTTACTTCCCCAATAGCCATCATAAAAGTCTGGTCACGATAGTATCCTGAGCGGAAATCTCCCTTTTCAAAATACTTTGCCATAGCAATTTGCGGCAGTTCTTTTCCATCCCCAAAGATTCCAAATTTAGCTTTTCCCGTGAGCGTTTCTTTACGCCCGATATAGGATACTTCTCGACTGATAATGGCTAATTTATAATCTTCTAAGATCTGCTTCTTTTTCACGTTTGTTAACTCAGCAGATGAAAAACCATTTCTTTGCAAACTACTTTCTCGCCTGGTTTCTGTAGGTGCCATAAGATCAAAATTCAATTTCCAGTCACCCTTATATGTGACTTTTCTATCTGGTTAAGTAGCCATTCAGAAAACAGCTATTGTTAAACCGTATTACATATTAATTTTATCTGTTTTTAAAGAACATAATTTATTAAGGAACTATTACTTATAACGTTAAAACAATGGTAAGATTCTGATTACCGCTGAAAATGGCAAATTTCCCCATTATAAATTATCCTTTTATTCCATAAAACCACCCTTAGTCATATTAATAGGATCAAGTGCCTGATCAAGTTTCTCATGACTCAAATCTGTCATTTCCCTGGCAACCTCTTTTACAGGCCTACCCTCTTTAAAAGCCTTCTTCGCAATTTCGGCGGCTTTGTCATATCCAATGAGTGGATTAAGAGCTGTTACCAATACCGGATTACGTCCTACCATATCCGCTACCTTCTCTTTATTTACGCTTAAGCGGGATACTGACCGCTCAGCAAAGTTTTGCACCGCATTTCCTAAAATATTAATCGACTCAAGCAGATTATGGGCAACGACCGGCAGCATTACGTTGAGCTCAAAATTTCCGGACTGGGCCGCCACCGTAATAGCAGAATCATTACCAATAACCTGTGCACAAACCATGGTAACCGACTCTTCAATAACCGGATTTATTTTGCCGGGCATAATAGATGATCCCGGTTGTAATGCTTCAAGCTGAATTTCTCCGATTCCACTATTGGGACCCGAATTCATCCACCGTAAATCATTGCCAATCTTCATCAACCCCACGGCTATCGTCTTTAACTGTCCGCTTAGCTCTGCGGGGGTGTCCACCGTTGACTGGGCCTCAAAGTGATTTTCTGCCTCCCGAAAAGAAAAACCCGTAGCATCAGAAAGGGCTTCTGCCACCTTAGCTCCGAATTCAGGATTTGTATTGAGTCCTGTACCAACTGCAGTTCCTCCTTGTGGGAGTTCGGTCATTCGTTCCAGCGTTGACTCCAATCGCTCAATCCCTAAAGCAAGTTGACGTGCATAGCCCTCAAATTCCTGTTGAATTGTTACCGGCATCGCATCCATCAAGTGAGTACGTCCTGTTTTGACAACTTCTGAAAATTCTTCCCCTTTTTTTTCAAAAGCCTCCTTTAGTTCTTCCAGAGCTGGAATCAGATTTTCTTTTACTGCGGTAACAGCTGCTATCCGGATGGTGGTAGGAATCACATCATTCGAGCTTTGTCCGTAATTCACATGATCATTAGGATGGATGTCGGTTTCCACCGCCTCGGCCTTCAGTTCATTCGCTCTTTTAGCAATAATTTCGTTAGCGTTCATGTTTGTGGAGGTACCTGAACCGGTCTGGAAAATATCCACCGCAAAATCCTGATCAAACTTGCCTTCACTAACCTCTTCTGCCGCTTTTGCTATTGCAGAGGCGATCTCCTCATCCAGCTCACCAAGTGATGCATTAACGTTAGAAATATTCTTTTTAAGCAATCCCAATGCCGCAATAAATTGGCGACTGAACCGTAAGCCACTCACCGAAAAATTATTTACTGCTCGTTGGGTTTGAGCTCCGTAATAGGCATCTTTAGGAACTTTTACTTCTCCCATTGAGTCCTTTTCAATTCGGAATTCGCTCATAATTTTTTTAAATAATTTTTAAAAATTTGCATTAACACTATTATCACCACAGCATTGACAGGCATATAAATATAGTAAAATTTTAGCAATTTTTTGAGTCCAAAAGAAGGGTTAAAGACAGCCGATAAAATAAATAGGTGGGATAAAAATAAAAATCTTTTAGCAGGGAGAACTGTGGGTAATCAAATTAATCAGCAGCAGTAAGTGCTAAAGCTCCTTGCTATACATTCGATAGGTTTTTTCACGCCGGGCACCAATTTTTTCGGCTACACTAATCATTTCCTTATTCGATTCCAGGACCCAGCTCAACTCAGAAGATTTATACCCTACTTCTTTGCCGTTAATAATCGCCTCTTTATGAAGCAGGGCATCAATGCCTTTCCCCTGATATTTTGGCAAAACGCCCATTAAAGCTGTCCGGATACGGTTAATTTTTCTACGATACCACAATAGCTTGAATATGCCGGTAGGTAAAAGCGTCCCATCCAGATGCTTGAGCGCCTGATTTAGATCTGGCAGGCCAATAGAAAAGGCAACTGGTTCCCCATCTACTTCCGCGATATGAGCGACTTTTGGATCTAAAATTAGCTTTAAGTCCTTTGCCAGATTTTCCAATTCTTTCTCATTTAGCGGAATAAATCCCCAATTACCAGACCAAGCCTCATTGTAAATGTGTCGTACGATCTGTACCTCTTGGTCTATATTTTTAAGATCAATCTCACGGATATCCAGCCTTCGTATTCGGCGACGAACCAACTCTTCTGCCCGGTACATGCGATCAAGATTTACAGTTCCTTGTGTAACACGAAAGGCATATAAATCCATCGCTTTACTTAAACCGGCATTTTTAATCAGCTTATCATAGTAGGGCTTATGATAGGGCATCATAATACTTGGGTCGTATTCAAAACCTTCAACCAAGATACCGACCTCATCCATCATACTGGGATTTGCCGGACCCAATATCTTCGTTCGTCCTCTTTCACGCAGCCAGCCAGATGCTACTTTAAGCAGTAAATTAGCTACTGTCTGGTCATTAATACATTCAAAAAAACCGAAAAAACCCGTTTTATCATTGTGGTGTTCATTGTATCGATGATCAATAATAGCTGCGATGCGTCCACAAAGTTTTTCTCCCTCTTCTACGAGAAAAAGAGCGATCTCGGCGTTTTCATAGAATGGATTTTTATCTTCGTCAATGAGCTTTTTTTGCTCCATCTTAAGTGGGGCAATCCAGTGCTCCTCGCCCTCATAGTGCTCATAGAGAAAGTCGATAAACCTCTTTCGCTGTTTATCGGTCTTTGCTACCGTAATTTTGTGTGTGCGCTTTCCAGTACTCACGAGTTAATCAGTGTCCAACAAAGAGTGACCGTTTTGATCAATGATACCCTGGTCGATACCTACCTTACGGAAACCCTCTAAAATGCGATTCAGATGATCATCGGTATGGGTTGCCATATAGCTGGTTCGCACGAGTGATTGCCCTCTTGGTACGCCAGGCGGAACTACGGCATTTACATAAACACCGGCTTCAAACAATCCTTTCCAGAACTGGAAACACTGTTTCATTCCTCCTATAACAACTGGTATAATAGGAGTTTGGCTACTCCAAACATTAAATCCCATATCTTGCAGAGAATTTCGCATATAATCAGAAATTTCTTGTAACCGATCTAAACGCCATGTTTCTTCCTGAAGGATTTCTAACGCCTTCAAAACGGTTGCAACATTCGCAGGAGGCATTGAAGCACTAAAAATATGAGCTGGTGAATTATGTCGAATAAATTCAATAACTTCCTCTTCCCCCACTAAAAATCCACCGAGGGAGGCAAAAGACTTAGAAAAAGTCCCGCTTATCAAATCCACTTCATCCATCAAATTAAAGGTCGAAGCCGAACCGCGGCCTCCATCTCCTATAACACCGATAGCGTGTGCATCATCCAGGTAAAGACGAGCATCAAATCTTTTCTTTAGCTTAACCAATTCGGGGACTTTAGCAATTGTCCCCGACATAGAAAAAACACCGTCACTTACAATAATTTTCCCGGCCTGTTCATCTGCTCTTTTCAACAGTTTTTCTAACTGTTCCATATCGTTATGCCGAAAACGCATAGTCTTGGCATTAGATACAAGCGTACCCGTTACGATACAAGCATGATTATCCTTATCTGAGAAAATAACATCTCTACGACCGGCAATCGTCTGTATAGCGCCCTCGTTTGTTTGATACCCGGTACTAAATAACACACAGGCATCTTTATTCATAAATTCTGCCAGTTTCTCTTCAAGCTCTAGATGCAGGTCGAGCGTGCCGTTCAAATATCGGGAACCTGTGCATCCTGTTCCATACACTTTAATTACATCCCGAGCAGCTTTAATTACCCTCGGATCATTCGTCAGGCCCAGATAATTATTTGAACCGGCCATAATTACTTCGCGACCATCAATCTGTACAGTAGTACCGTCAGTAGCCTGCAAGGGCTTAAAATAAGGGTACAACCCTTCTGATTTTATCTCCTCTGCCTTAGTAAAATCGTAGGCTTTGGCAAAAATATCGTTTGCTTTTACATCGGACTTGGAATTAGCCATTCGTTCCTGCTTTCGACTTATTATATGAGTGCTTATCGTTGCAAATATACTTCCATATTAAGCATCAATCAAATTATGAATACCTTAATGTTATTTTATAGTATATTGATCGACAACTGTTTCTAAATAATTAATATATTTTTCAGCAACATGTCGCCAACTGAATTGTTCCTTCACGTGCTGCCGGGCATGTTTTGAAAATAAAGCGAGATCACCATTTAATACAGACTGAATTTTTTCGGCAAATTCTGACGGCCTAAGTGTAGGAACCCGGTAGCCGTTTTTCCCCTGGGTTATAACATCCTTTATGCCTTCAAGATCAGCGGCAATCGCAGGTGTTCGGGCCATATTTGCCTCTAGCAAAACAATTCCAAAACCTTCCATGTCTCCTTCAACCGGAATATTGGGCATTACAAAAAGATCAGCTGCGGCGTAAGCTTGCTTTAAAATACTATCTGGCTGACGTCCCAGCAAAAAAATACGTTCCTTAAATGGGACCTCATCGGTCGCCCCCTGAATATTTTCAAATTCCGGCCCATCTCCTACCGTCACATAAACAATCTCTTCTCCCAGCTTGGGCATCACCTCCCGTATAAACCATTCATGACCTTTACGCTTTACATTACGGCCCACAGTAAGCAACATCTTTTTGGGATACAGGGGAATATCAAAATTTTGCTGAAGCTTTCTCCGCGATTTTTCCTTATCCGGAAATTGATCCAGTCGTTCAAGATCAAATCCGTTAGGTAGTGCTACTCCCTTCTCTGGAGCCATACCACGCTTTATGCATTCTTCCCGGGTTGCTTCGGAAACAGAAATTACCCCATCCAGCTGCTCAAATACTTTGGGTACAAACCACTGATAAATCCCAATTGGCAGTGTTACATCCCGACCATGATTAATAGTTACCAATGGCACATCAATGCGTTTTCGAATAAAACAGGCCATACTTGCGGTGACCATGGAAGAAAACAAGACGACATCGGCCCCCGTTTCTCTTACCCGGTGCGGGAGTTCCATCAGCTCTTTAAACAAAAAGGAAACTGTCTTAGCTACAATTTGTCCCTTTCCAGATGCATTAATGGCATCTTTAAAAACTATTACTGATTCTTTCTGCTCTAGTTCGCGGATAAGTTGCTGGCTTACCCGCTGCATCCCCCCCACATTATCAAGAATTTCACCTTCTTGTGGATGGCTATGAGAAACATATAGTATTCGCAATATTAAAATATCTGGTTAAAACTTCAGTTTGGGACGCGGTTCACTTAAAGCTTCGCGGTAATTTTCGAGAAGCTTTTTATTTACATTCTCCCATGAATACGCCAATGCCTTCTGGCGGGCGGCTTTGCCCATATTTTCTTGGATCGACTCATCTTTAAGTATCTTAGTGACACAACGGGCAAATTCTTTAGTATCGCGGGGAGCCGCCAGGAAACCGTTCACTCCCGACTCTACCAGCGACCGACTGCCAGTAGCATCAGCCACTACACATGGCAATCCGCTGGACATCGCTTCAAGTGTCACATTCCCAAAGGTTTCCGTTTCGGATGGGAACAGGAAAACATCACTGCTGGCATAAGCACGACTCAGCTCATCTCCGGTGATAAAACCGGTAAAATGTGCCTCCGGAAGCATATGTTCGAGCTCTTTCTTTGCCGGTCCATCTCCCACAATCATTGGTTTAATACTTTCGTATTTCTGACGCAATCGCTTTACAGTGTCGACGTATGTCTGAAGGTTTTTCTCCCACACCAATCGAGATACAAAGCTAACAACTTTATCGGAATCCTCTATCCCGATAGAACGACGCCATTCCATATCGCGAAACTTTGGATTGAACTCATCGGTGTTGACTCCCCGGGCCCAAATACGTATTCCCTCATCAATTCCTTCTTCATTTAATTCATTCGCCATGGAGGGCGAAGGCACATATATATGTTTGCATTGGCTGTAAAACCACTCCAGATATTTCCATCCCAAAAGTTTGAGCATATCCAGGTTATAATACTTTAAATAACTGGTAAAATGGGTATGATAAGAGGCCACAATCTGAATATTATTTGCCTGTGCCCAACGCATAGCCCGAAAGCCTAAAACATCCGGGGTAGCCAAATGGATAAGCGTGGGATCGAATTCGCGAAGTCTTTTTTGTGCCGACTCTGGAAATCCTACGGTAATACGATACTCGGAACGCCCCGGAACCGGCACCGAAGGAACCGGCACAAATTCTCCTTCATGTTCGATGGCAGGATTTTCTACCGTAGGACCAAAGACAATCACAGGCACTCCCTCCGATTCCAAATAAGCAACCAGACGATTTAATGTAAGGGATACTCCATCCTGTATATGGTTATAATTTCCGGTAAAAATTGCTACTCGAGGATCATTCATAAATTTTCCAATACATCATTGAGATTTGTATCTTTGCACAGTGGTTCCAAGGGAACTGGGTTAACACTATTAACATAGTCTCCAAATATACAAAATTTGATGAAAGCCTTCGTAACCGGCGGCACTGGTTTTATTGGTAGTCACCTTGTTGACGCTCTGCTAGAGAACAGCGACTATACAGAAGTCCGCTGTCTTATTCGCAATAACCCTAAGTGGCTGAAAGGTAAAAACATTACTCCGATTAAAGGTGACCTCGATGATATATCCATTCTGAGGGAAGCTGTTAGCGGTGTAGATGTTATTTTTCATATTGCGGGTCGTGTTAAAGCACCCACTTATAAACAACTGGAACATGCTAATGTGGGAACCACTGAGAACCTTTTGCGAGTAGCACAAAAAGAAGGTATCACTAATATCGTAGTACTTTCCTCGTTAGCGGCTGCAGGTCCCAGTAATGGGGAACCTATTACTGAAGAAAAACCTATGAAACCGGTTAGCATGTATGGGCGTTCCAAAAAAGAGATGGAAGAACGCATCCACGCACTGGCCGATGATGAGACTTCCATCACTATCTTACGTCCCCCGGCCGTATACGGACCTCGCGAAGATCAAATCTATTCATTTTTTAAGATGGTTGACAAGCGTATTTGTCCCATTATTGGAGATGGTGAGAAACCCAAAATATCAATGGTATATGTAGGTGATATTGTTCAGGGCATCCTAAAAGGAGCTAAACAGAAAAAAGCGGGTGTACACACTTATTTTATTTCAGGAGAAAAAATATATACCTGGAATAAAATTCGGGATATTACTACTAAAATACTGGGCAAAAAGAATATTCCTATTTACCTGAA
Source organism: Fodinibius sp. (assembly GCA_041642075.1). GTDB lineage: Bacteria > Bacteroidota > Rhodothermia > Balneolales > Balneolaceae > Fodinibius. The sequence continues at coordinate 14,842 of JBEPXF010000006.1, read as the reverse complement.
GCCAGGCTTGGTTCAAAAAATTGCCGGGACAGTTGAAAAAGCAGCATCATTTTTTGGTATTTATCCCGTTTTAAATAAAGATAAAGCCAAGGAAATGATTCTTGAGTGGACATGTACATCCGAAAAAGCACAGCGTGAACTTGGATATAAACCTCAATATTCCCTTGAAGAGGGTATTTCACGCACGATTCACTGGTATCAACGACATCATTGGTTATAGACATTTATGAAATATTTATACAGTTGTTTTATTCTTTTGTTGTTTTTCTTTAGCACTGCTCATGCACAACCGACCCTGACAAAGGATTATTCCTATCTTATGGATATTCCTTCAGTTATTGCAATGGAGAGTTCCCCCGCTCATTTTTACGTGCTTTCGGAAACAGAAGGCATGGCTGTGTTCCGTTCAAAGCCCGATTCACTACAATGGCTTTATTCATCTACCGGTATGCAGCGCCGTGGAAACACGGTGGTAGCCGATATTCGATTTGCCTATCTATTTGGCGACAGTAACCGGCTGTCAGTACTGGAACCCACATCCGTGTTAGGTGTTTATTCTTCTACGAATCTTCCAGCTCGCCCCCTAGATGTTCAGCGCATAAGTGAACAGCTCTTCATTGCATTGGGAGATCAGGGACTGGGTCAACTATCCCTGGAATCACCCTCATCGGTAGATTCTGAAGTTGCATTTATCACAGAATCGGAGTTAAATAACCAACCTGTTATAGACCTCGAACGACTGGATGATCAGCTTTTTGCCCTTGGCTCCGAGAGCATCCTTTTCCGATTTAACTTTGACAGTGAAGACCTTTCTTTGGATCAGACTTTCTCTCTTTCTAAAAAGCTTAATCGAATATTCCTTGTTGAAACAACTCTATATGGAGCAGATTCTGTGGGAAATATTTATGAAATAAGTGGTAATGGAGACCTGTCAGAGCTGGGAAGTATAAACGAACAGGTTACTCAGATTCTCAAATGGGATGACTGGCTCATTATAAAAGGTAATTCTAATAGACTGTGGATATCCTATCAAAATCGAAGTCCCATATTATGGAAAGAGAATGAAGAGGCCGGTAATTTTATTACTAAAACAAAAGACCAACTTTGGCTGAGCGAATATAACCAAATCAGCAGAGTAACCGTATCAAAAGAGCAAGCTCAAAATGATACAGGTAACAATACTACCGAAGAATCGGGGTCTTTTACGCTACAGCCGATAAAGAATTATACTATACCTCATTCCAAATCACTTATTTTTCCTATTAAAATTGAAGGAGATATTTCGCCAGAACAGCTTCAGTTCACCTATCAATCTTCCAGCATACAGAACGCTGAGGTACGGGGACAAAGTTTTTACTGGCAACCCTCGCAGGATGATACGGGCTCGCACCGCGTTAGAATTATTGCCTCGGCAAAAAATGGGCAAACTGCTTCAGAAACATTCAACATCCAGGTACGATCATTTAATGCTCCGCCCAGGTTTACTCCTATGCGACCAATGACTATTCCTGTTGAAGAATCCTTTTCACTTCCTGTGAATGCTACCGATCCGGATGGAATTAGTGAGGACCTAATTCGATATATGGGGGTTAACATGCCGAAAGGGGCTACTATTGATGAAAGAACCGGATTAATTGAGTGGACTCCCACTATACGCCAGGTTGGCAAAAATAATTTCCGGGTGATTGCAACGGATCAATTCGGAGCGGCATCATCCATAGATATCACTATAAACGTTAGGGAAAAAACTCAGCAAAACAATTCAGAAGAGTAAGTTTAATTACAGCTTCAAAATTTATATCCATCATTGAACAACACTGAACTTCAGTCTCGGTTACTGAATTGGTACGATCAAAATAAACGCGATATGCCTTGGAGGGATTGCGGCGATCCATACAAAATATGGGTATCTGAAATTATGCTCCAGCAAACACGCGTAGATCAAGCCACGCCGTATTTTGAGCAATTTATGGAACGCTTCCCTACTGTGCATGATTTAGCAAAAGCCGAACAACAAGAGGTACTTAGAGTATGGGAGGGACTGGGCTATTACAGCAGAGCCCGTCACCTGCATGCCGCATCTAAACTGGTTGTTAACGAATTTGATGGTAAAGTTCCGAATAATTGGGAGGATATTAACAAGTTAAAGGGAGTAGGGCCTTATACCGCTGCGGCCGTGCTGAGCATTGCTTTCCAGAAAAAACACGCGGTTATGGATGGGAATGTAATTCGTGTGCTCAGCCGATATTTTGGCATTGAAGACAACGTTCGCACTACCAAAACAAAAAACGTTATTCAGGACTATGCAGATGAACTGATCCCCGAAAAACGACCCGGTGATTTTAATCAGGCCCTAATGGAACTGGGAGCTACCGTATGTACTCCCTCCAATCCTGATTGTGAAGAGTGTCCCCTGCAGGAGGATTGCGTGGCTTTTAAAACACTTAGAACCGAAGAAATTCCTTATAAGTCCAAAAAGAAAAAACGTCCCCATCATCAGATAGGCGTGGGTATTATCATGAATGAAGAGGAGGAAGTACTCATTGCTCTGCGCCCCAATGATGCTATGCTCGGAGGGCTCTGGGAATTTCCGGGAGGCAAACAAAATGAGAATGAGGAGATGCCAGATACCGTTAAACGTGAACTCAAAGAGGAATTGGGGGTAGAGGCAACTGTTAAAAAGCCCTTTATGAAACTGGACCACGCTTACTCACATTTTAAAATTACCATGCATGCCTATCTCTGTAAGATAAAGGACGGAACGCCTAAACCGAAAAGCAGCCAGGAAGTCCGGTGGATATCCATCAATGAGCTTGGCGATTATCCTTTCCCAAAAGCCAACCGGAAACTTACAGAGAAGTTAATGAACCTCAACAAAGGCCAGCAGAAATTAGAGATATGAGCATTGTGTTATTCTAAACCAGATCTTAGTTCGCCAGCCGGCGGACAGGATGACATTTTTAATAATATTTGACCAGATAAATATTCTAATCAATAATTAATGCCACCAGAGCTTCAAAAAAGATCGACCGGACAGATTAAAAAACTCAAGCCCTTTTTGGATAAGTGGGTGGAACGCGTTGAGCAACCGGATTATATTAATGAGGATCCTGTACTGTTTATGCATGCTTTCAATCAAAAAGAGGATCAATTACTGGCCGGTTTTTTTGCTGCAACCATGGCTTGGGGCAGACGGGATATTGTGATCCGAAAAGTACGTGACCTGTTGGATCGAATGAATAACCGTCCCACAGAATTTATCGAAAATTTTTCGGATGATGATGCGGATCGTTTTGAAGGATTCAAACACCGTACTTTTAAACCAGTTGATATGATTTGGCTCACCAAAATACTGCAATCTGTTTTACAAGAATATGAATCCTTTGAATACTTCTGGGATGCTTGTTACCAAAAAGCACAGCAAACAGGTCGCCCCCTGATGGGGATCTTCCATGAGGATTTTTTTTCACTCCAGCCCAACACTCCCAAACGTACGCACAAGCATGTATCGAACGCTGAAAAAAAGAGCTCCTGTAAACGGCTGTACTTGTATTTGAGATGGGCGATTCGAAAAGAGAGTCCGGTCGACCTAGGACTAATGGACTTTATGCCCGCATCGGAGCTTATGGTGCCGCTGGATGTTCACGTAGCCCGACAGGCACGACGGCTGGGATTACTTTCCCGAACCTATAACGACTGGTGGGCGGTACAAGAGCTCACAGAAGCATTACAACTTCTCGATCCCGAAGACCCTGCCAAATATGATTATGCTTTGTTTGGTCTGGGGGTAACAGAAAATGAAATCCCAAATAAATTTCTAGTGAATGCCGGGTAACTGTATAACAAAACAATTAAATAAAATTTCCTAAAAGAAAAATTAAGAAGGGTATCTCTAACCATTCATTTTACTAAGCGCTTATTACTTTTTTAAGTCTATGCCTTGCCTGGAAAGTAAGTCAGGCACAGTCTTTTCAATCAAAAATTGAGCTGCATTCCATCTATATGCCCCAATTTACGGTGCAGGAAGCTTTCGATAGGAATATACAAGCTTTGGGCCTTCGGTGGATGCTTTCCGATTATGATCATTTGCCGCTTGAATTCGGTTTTCAAGCCTATGCTGGATATGGCAAAGTTGCCCGTACTTTGGTGGGATTGAATCTTGCCTATTTGCTTACCGAACGAAAATCTCATGAATTCAAAATAGGCTTGAGTTTAAGCAGAATTGATTTGAAAGATATTGAGGTCAGTGAAGAAGAGTTCGGTTCTCATGTCGGGGATATAAGTTTTACAAGCTGGGGGGACTGAATTCAAACCTTACCTGGAATAGGAATGGGCCTTTTCCAATTTTAGCTCTCTTTTTGTACACACCGGCTATCGTATAATCAATGGAGAAAAATCCGTTGTTACTTCTGTTAAAGATACGAATGATCCCGATCTGAATTATAATATTGCAGATGAGTGGGATGAATCATTCTTTTATTCAGGATCTGGTTTTGGGCTTGGTTTAAGCGTCAATTTATATTAGAATATGGATGCTTAAAATCGCTAGAACAAAACTTAAAGGGATATTTTAAAACTCTGTCATCCCGAATCTATTTAACACATGTTGTTTGCTTCCATAAAAAATAACCTGCAATCCCTGATTAGCCTGTTACAACAACTCTCAGCTTCCCAGTACAATAATTCAAGCAAGGCTTTAAGCGGTGCCAGCATAGGGAGCCATTACCGACATATCATCGAAATGTTTACATGCTTATTAGATAATTATGATGATGGAGTTGTTAATTATGACCATAGACCAAGAAATAAAGCCATTGAAACCAATAAGAAGGTTGCTCTTCAAAAACTAGAGTTTTTAATTACTCAAATTGAACAACCGAACAAAAGTATTTCTTTAGAACAGACATTGGGTGAAGAAAAAATTATAGTTAGAAGTAATTATCATCGGGAATTACTATATAACTTAGATCATACCATCCATCACCAGGCCCTAGTAAAAATTGGTGTATCTGAATATGATAATATTATTTTAGATGATAATTTTGGTGTTGCTCCCTCCACGGTAAAATACAGAAAGCAAAATGCGTAATAAGTTTTTTCGAATTGTAGAGATCATATTTGGTTCTTTAGGCAATAGACTTACCTATTGATATTGAGCATAAAAAATTACCTTAATTTAAATCTTCTCTTTAAAAAGACTTAGAGAGTTTTGAGGATTACACATTTACCCTCTCCTTGATGAGGGTTGAAATGAATAACAACTTTTCTTTGTTATAATTATGTACATTTACAAAAAGATCCTTATATTTCGCGTCCGAGAATCGAAAGCAAAACAATTTAAAGTATATGGTTGGAGTTAAAGTAAAAGATAACGAGAGTATTGACCGAGCAGTTAACCGCTTTAAAAAGTTGGTGGCTCGTTCACGAATTTTAAATGAATATAAAGAGCGGCAGCAGTATACCAAGCCCTCTAAAAAACGTCGTGAAGCGCTAAAGAAAAGCATTCGTGAGCAGCGCAGACGTGAGCGCCACCAGTTCTAAACATTATTTCTGCTTATAAAAGCTCTTTAGATCATAATCTAAAGAGCTTTTTTTATGGCAGCCATAATATTCGCGACCTTAATCAGCTGTAAATCGTGCTTTCGGTCAATTGTGCTGGCTTGGGGTATTATAGCTTTTTCAAAACCCAGTTTTTGTATCTCTCCGAGGCGCTGGTCAACATTGTTGACCGCACGAATCTCCCCTCCCAGCCCTACTTCTCCAAGAAAAGAAAAATCCTTTGAAATAGATTCATCGAGCAAGCTTGAAACGAGTGCACAGACAACACCCAGATCTGCAGCCGGATCATTAACTTTCAGTCCGCCAGCTACATTCAGATATACATCCTGACCTGAAAACTGATATCCTCCTCTTTTCTCGAGAACCGCCAGCAATAATGAAAGGCGCCGGTGATCAAATCCATTGGCTGTGCGCTGAGGCGTACCATAATTACTGGGTGTAACCAATGCCTGTACTTCTGCCAAAAGCGGCCGTGAACCTTCAACAGAACAGATAACGGCATTGCCGCTAACACTGCTGTCATAATCCGACAGGAAAAGCTGTGAAGGATTTAAGACCTCCACTAATCCCGACTGCTTCATCTCGAATACCCCAACTTCCTGAGCAGGACCAAATCGATTTTTTAGGCTACGCAGCATCCGGTAGTTGTAGTTACTGTCTCCCTCGAACTGAAGCACCGTATCCACCATATGTTCCAACACCCGTGGACCCGCAATATTACCTTCCTTGGTAACGTGTCCGATAACCAATGTCGTAATATCCTGCTTTTTAGCCAGCTGCTGCAACAGGGCAGCACACTCTTTGACTTGCTGAATGCTGCCCGCCATGCTGGTTAACTCGGTACGATATACCGTCTGTATAGAATCCACAATCAGCAAGTCTGGATCCAGCTTTCGTGCTTCCTTCAGTACTTTATTGATATCCGTTTCCGTATAGATATAAAAGTTGTCGGATTCTACCCCCAACCGCCGGGCGCGTTGTTTTATTTGTCCTGCAGATTCCTCCCCCGCACAATACAATATTTTTAAATCCGAAACCGCTTTTCCCAGTTGGAGTGTCAGTGTACTTTTTCCGATTCCGGGATCGCCGCCCAGCAGTACAAAAGAACCTGGCACGAACCCTCCTCCAAGCACACGATCCAATTCCTGAATATGACTTAAAAATCGTTCCTCAGAATTAGATTTAATATCGTTTAGCTTTTGGGGAGGCTGAGAATCGTTTAACCCTTCAACTTTTCCCTTATGCTCCTGTTCTGATTTTGTCTTGCGCTCTACCTTAAACTCCTTGAAGGTATGCCAGCTACCACAATTGGGGCAGTTACCCAGCCATTTTGTAGAAGTATGGCCACATTCGTCACATACATATTGCATTCGGTCTTTTGGCATAATCAGATAGATTCAGATGAAGAAATATCTCTTTTTTGTTCTTCCTGGGAGAAGTCGTCAAAGTTTTCTACTACCGACTGATTTATATACCAGGTAGTAGCAATAATTCCCAAGCCTATGGATATATAATAGCTAATAACTCTCCAGGCAAAAACAGCCAGGCCAATAAATGCTTTTTGATCCATTAGCGGGCCCTGAAAGATAGCAAAGAGCCCCTCTACCCCACCACTGCCACCCGGTGTGGGCATAATGAGAAAGGCCAGATTCATTGCCAAACTTCTGAGTACCGATAGAATCTCGTTTGCAGGTAAAAGACTTAATACAACAATGGTAGGCAATGCTATCCTACACAGCCAGGACATAGTGGATAAGAAGAAGGCCTTCAGCAAAAAGGTATTGGGTTTTTTACGAAGTTCATGAGCATACTCCACTAAATTTTCAGTTTCATCTTTTACATCATCTTTCCAGCGGCGTAAAAAAGGAAGTTTGAATACTACGTTCACCACCTTCTTGATGGCGTGGGGATTCTTTAAAATACCATAAGCCATCAGGCCGGCATAACTTAACAATCCAATATACAACAGTATCATTGAAGCATGTCCCACGAATCCCGTATTGTCGGGTACCACTTCATAGAAGATTCCGGAAACCAGCAAAATAGGAACCGCAAGGGCAAACCAAAGTTGATCAAGGAAAAGACTATACAGAATAATGGCCGATGATTGACCCAGGCTAAATCCTTCTTTAGTCATGGCATACGTCCCCATGGGAGCTCCGCCTACAACAGAAGGGGTTATCGAAGAAGTGAAATCCCAACTAAGCATAACACGGAAAGATGCCATCCAGCCTAAAGCTTTTTCCGATAAATACCGTATTTTTGCCGCTGAAAAACCAATCCGCATGAAAGAAACCACCACAGCAATAATAAGTCCCGGCAATCTTTTCATTTTTAGATGCTCCAGAACTCCAGGGGTGTAGGTCCAATAAATTAAAAAAGCCATCGTCCCTACACTCAATCCTAAAGAAATAAATAAGTATTTCTTGGAAAAATATTCCTTAGGATTTTTTCGTATGTGATGTTCACTACCTGACAAAAAGCTAAAGTTTAATTATAGAAAAAGAGTAGCTCAAAATAGGTATCAAAACTAAATAATAGAAACTAAATTAGCAGGTGCCAAGACTTTTACTGAGGCATAAAAAAAGCCTTATGGAAAAAATCCATAAGGCTTTTAAGTAAATTTTACGACCTATTAGGCTACAGTAATATCGTCATCAAGATATACATCCTGAATAAAATTAAGTAGCTTCACGCCTTCTTCCAGTGGGCGTTGAAAAGCCTTGCGACCGCTAATAAGTCCCATGCCACCAGCACGCTTATTAATAACGGCTGTTCGAACAGCCTGCGCAAAATCATTTTCTCCGGAACCTCCTCCAGAATTAATCAGTCCGGCACGACCCATATAACAATTTGCTACCTGATAGCGGGTAAGATCAATGGGATGTTCACTTGCCAGCTTATTGTAGATATCCTCATCAAGCTTACCATAAGAAGAATCTCCCATATTCAGAGCCTTATATCCACCATTATTCGTCGGCTGTTTCTGCTTAATAATATCGGCCTGAAGTGTTACCCCCAAGTGGTTAGCCTGACCCGTAAGATCGGCTGATGCGTGATAATCTTCTCCATCAACTTTAAAAGCTGAATTTCGGGTATAGCACCAGAGAATTGTAGCCAGCCCCAGTTCGTGCGCACGTTCAAAAGCACGAGCAACTTCCTGGATCTGTCGGCTTGATTCTTCCGAACCAAAATAGATTGTAGCTCCTACCGCAGCAGCCCCCATCTCATAAGCACGTTCGATCGACCCGAACATCACCTGATCGTACGTATTCGGATAGGTCATAAGCTCATTATGATTAATTTTAACAATAAAAGGAATTTTATGAGCATACTTTCGAGCTACTGCTCCTAAAACTCCGAAGGTAGAAGCAACACCGTTGCACCCTCCTTCAATTGCTAATTTTATAATATTTTCAGGATCAAAATAGTCTGGATTTGGTGCGAATGAGGCTCCACCGGAGTGTTCGACCCCTTGATCTACCGGTAAAATTGAAGTGTATCCTGTGCCTCCCAATCTTCCGTGATCCAGTAGTGCTTGCAGATTCCGTAGTACCCGTGGATTCCGATCTGACTGAGACCATACATCATCTACGTAAGACGCAGAGGGTAGGTGGAGTTTGTCTTTAGATATTGTTTCACATTTGTGAGTCAGCAAATCTTCTGCTTCATCACCTAACAGTTCTTCTATACTTTTGGATGCTAATGCCATGATCCCGTTCTATAAATTAATTGAGTTAAGGATTAAGCGCTATTATAACAATTTTCAGCATTCATATCATTAGTTAATTTTGAACGATCATTTTCTTTTTGTCTGTAAAATTCTATACCTGACAATTAATCGAGGTTTTCTGAGATTCTCCTTATATTAAATTCAACAAATATTAAACCAACCATCATTTACCAAAGTGAAAATAGGTGATTTAGATTTAGGTCATAAGCCGCTTCTGCTGGCCCCTATGGAAGATGTAACGGACTCTCCCTTTCGAACCATTTGTCGACGCAAGGGGGCAAGTATCGTATATACGGAGTTTATCAGCTCCGAAGCCATAATACGAGACTCCGATCATGCTATGCATAAAATGGATTTCAGCGAAGATGAGCGTCCCTTTGGCGTACAAATTTTCGGAGGTCGCGAAGAAGCGATGGAAGGAGCCGCAAAGGTGGCCGAATCTAATAATCCGGATGTAGTGGATATTAACTTTGGATGTCCTGTCTACAACATTGTCAAGAAGGGAGCCGGATGTGCCTGTCTCAAGGATATGGACCTGATGGAGCGAATGGCCGGATCTGTTGTGGATGCCGTAGAAAACAGGCCGGTAACGGTAAAAACGCGTCTCGGATGGGACAATCGTACAATCCGTATAAGCGAAGTTGCACTTATGCTTCAGGATCTGGGCGTTAAAGCCCTTACCGTACACGCTCGTACGCGCAATCAAAAATACAAGGGAGATGCACGATGGGAATGGCTCAAGAAGCTAAAAAACACTCCCGGACTCGAAATTCCGATCATTGGCAATGGAGATGTTACTACTCCGCTGGATGCCAAGCGGATGTTTGATGAGACCGGTGTAGACGGCGTTATGATTGGACGCGGTGCCATTGGAAACCCATGGATTTTTGAACGCTCTCATCACTATATAGAAACTGGGGAACTGCTGCCCGACCCTTCTGTTGAGGAACGCATCGACCTCTGTGCCGAACAATTGCGCCGTTCAGTAGAACATCATGGTGAACGTTACGGGGTAATCATCATGAAAAAACACTATGGGCAATTTCTCAAGGGAGTGCGTAACAGCCGCCAATTGCGGGCTAAAATTATGGAAGAGAAAGAAATGAAGCCTATCCTTAATCTCCTGCATCGATTCAAAGAACAGGAAATGTACGCCGTAGCCTCCTAGTTATTTCAAGGTTCTTCTCTATTAGTATAATCATGCAGTACGCTTAGAAAAAACTGAGCTAATACCTCCAAAGGCCGCGAATCAGCTAGTCGTTAACAATCGATCATTCTTGCACCTTCAACTACAATATAATGATTGAGTATTCCCTGTATAAATGAATCAATTTGGCTTTCTATACGTAAAGCCTAAATACACTGAATTCTCGATAAACGATAAAATAAAAGACATGGCTGTTTTAAGTGTCCACACTTAAAACAATATCATGATGATAAACGCGGACGCTTATCACAGCAGCGTTTTTTTACATCAACTCACGTTAATTAATCCAACTGTTATGATACAGCGACTTCTACGACTCCTGGGGACAAGCCTGAGCCTCTATACCCTTTATTCCAGCCCCCTGCGATTTATCGCCAGTTTACTTTGTATAATGCTGATTCCCTATCTCGCGTATTTTTTCTGGGGAAGCTTAGTTATATATAGGTCTTGCTATTTTGGGAATCTACTTCATTTACCAATTGATAACGAAATTTAACAGCAGCAGAGCACCCTACTATTAATCGCCTTCTTCCTGTTGAACCACTGAGTTTATAATTTCAATAGGTATGGCTTCTGTATCCTGACCGGCATAAAGAGATACATGGGGAAAGGGAATCTCAATACTTTCTTCATCAAATTTCTCTTTAATCTCTTCCTGAATAGTATTCTTAAGAAAAATCCATTCATTAACCGGGGCCCAGATTCGAAAATCCAAATCAATGGAAGAAGTACCAAAGGCCTCAAAAATGATTTGGGGCTCGGGTTCACTAAGGGAATATTTATTTTTTTCAGCAACTTCCATTAAAATCTCCCGAACCTTTCCCACGTCTTCCTTATAAGCCACCGAAACCTTGGCATTAAACCGCCGGATGGGAAAACGGGTTAGGTTAATGACTTCCGTCTTGATAATGGTTTCGTTGGGAATCCGTACAAACATATTATCGAAAGTTCTGAGCTTAACCGAAAGCACATCAATAGACATTACAATACCAATCGTACCGTTCACATTGATGATATCATCAACCTTGAAAGGCTGTTCAGCAATCAGGAAAAGTCCACTAATAATATTGGATACGCTGGTCTGAGAGGCAAAACCAAGTGCCACTCCAACAATTCCGGCACCGGCCAGCAGCGGAGCCAGACTGATACCCAGCTGGCCCATCACCATAACAATCATAATAACCAGACCGGTATAGAATACTACCTTTCCTGCAAGCATCCCATAGTGGGAAGCATATTTCTTAGTAAAGAAAGAACGAGCCCACTTCCGAAGCAACAATAAAACCGGAAAAGAAATCGCAATAATCAGTAGAACTCTTACAGCCTGAAAAACTGCTTCCTCAGATATGTAATTATATATATTAAACAAGTCCATAATAAGTAATCGTTAACGTCCTAAAATATCAGTGTCTTCAAAAAAGCGTTGAAAAGTACGCGTAGCCAAACTCTTGTGTATCTGTTTTCTGGGTTTCGATACCTGCATATCTTTCGTGATCCCTTCGGGTAGCTTTCCGGTCATCATAATGTCGCTGTGCTGTTCTTCACCATGATAGGTAATCTCGGTTTCATCCGCCCATAGTACGCCATTTGTATCCTTATAAATTCCCAACCGCTCTACTCTAAAACAGAAACTCTCGAAGGTTAACTCTTCTGCAGATTGGTTAGCAATAGTGATGGGACAACTTAATAGATAATCTTCCGGTGTTGTTTTTGATAGGTCACGACGTGCCTTTGTAGTCACATGGTAACACAGTTCACCTTCAATGGGTGTACCGAACCACGTTTTAGAAAGCTTCATAGCTGGCAATTCGATCAGGCTATATTCGTTTTTGGCTATGGAGATAGAAATCCATAACGGTACCCGACTATATATCTGGATAGTCGTATAGGGACTCACTTTAAGGGAATATTCGGAATGCACAATAAGGGGAAGATCTGCAAATGCAGGTAAAATCTGAACCTCATTGCCCCCACTTTTATGAGCCCATCGTTGCCAACCGATCTTTTCCGGCGGGGCAGTAGAATCCACCTTTCCCTCTAATTCTCCATCATAACAGTAGGCAATCCATACCTCTTCATTTCGGTATTGCATCCATAAATTAAGTGCACCCACATCCAGAAAATAGGGTTCCTTATCACCCAGAGGATGCGTACCCCATATGCTATTCTTCACCTCACTCATCTGTATATAACCTTTTTGTAAAATTTAGAATGTATTATCAATACTTTATTTGATGACATCTGTGCCCATAAAAGGCTGAAGTACGCCAGGAACTTTAACACTCCCGTCTTCCTGCTGATAAATTTCCAATATCGCCGCTACTATGCGGGGCAAAGCCAAACCGGAACCATTAAGCGTATGTAAGATTTCCGTTTCTCCCTCATCATTACGATACCGAAGCATCATCCGTCGTGCCTGGAATCCACCGAAGTTAGAACAGGAGCTCACTTCCAGCCAACGTTTTTGAGCGGGGCTCCATACTTCAAGATCATATTTCTTAGTTTGAGTAAAGCCCATGTCGCCTGTACACATTAACAAAGTACGGTATGGAATATTCAACTCTTCCAAAAGTGATTCAGCATAAGTACGCAAACTCTCCAGCTCATCGTATGCGGTATCCGGATGCACTAATTTAACCAGTTCTACCTTGTCAAATTGATGGAGCCGATTTAGTCCCCGTACATCCTTACCATAGGATCCTGCTTCGCGGCGCCAGCAAGGAGTATAAGCCGCATAATAAGTGGGAAGGTCCTCCATATCCAAAATTTCATCACGATGAAAATTTGTCACTGGAACTTCGGCCGTTGGTATAGCAAATAATTCGTCTCTTGGAATTTCATACATCATATCTTCCTTATCGGGAATTTGTCCCGTTCCCCGGGCAGAATCCTCATTTACAAAGTACGGTACCTGTAGTTCTGTATATCCCTCATCGGTTGCCTTATTTAAAAAATAGTTTATCAGTGCGCGCTGAAGTTTCGCTATGGGACCAATATAAAATGGGAACCCAGCCCCGGTGACCTTTGCTCCTCTCTTAAAATCAATCCATCCCTGTTCTTCGACCAATTCCCAGTGCGGCTTTAGATTCTCATTTTCTAATGGATCACCCCATGTCTTGAAAACTTCGTTTTCGTCTTCCGAATGTCCGACAGGAACCGATTCGTGCGGAACATTGGGTATGCGTAACAATAAGTCACTACGCTTTTCTTTCAGAGAGTTGAGCTTTGCTTCCCTCTCCTTAATCTCTTCCTTAAGTTTGCTTGTATAGGCGATAATTTCCTGGGCTTCCTCTTTTTTGCCCTTGCCCATCAGCTCACCGATCTTCTGTGCCTTGGTATTACTCTCATTTCTTAAATCGTCGGTTTCCTTCACTAGCGCACGCCACGATTCATCAACCTCCAACAACTGATCAACAATCTCAGGCTGATCTTCGCCCTTGTTCTTCATTCCTTCTTTTACGCGCTTGGCATTATTGCGAATATAGGTGACGTCTAACATCTGTTTTAGTTACATTATCTTGTGTTATAATTTTGCTAAAGATAAAAGAGTTTTCACAAACCTTTGAATCTTAATTTTACTTCTTCTAAATATAGTTTCACTATAATTGATATCAGCTGTAATTAACTATGTTTGACCTCCTTAATATTTAAGCTTATTTTTAATAAATCATAGAAAATTTAGGTCAATAAAAAGGAGGCTATATGGGTAAAGGACTGGATGAAACCGATTTAACTATTTTAAAACATCTTCAAAAAGAAGGACGAGCACAGCGGAATCAACTTGCTGAAATTGTCCATTTATCTGTTCCATCAGTTTCAGAACGCATGCGTAAGCTTGAAGAAAAGGAACTAATCACGGAATATCGAGCTATTCTAGATGCCAAAAGGTTCAAATTCGATATCACAGCTTTTGTTTTTGTAGAAGTTGATGGTTCTGAAAATTACCCCCGGTTTATTGAGCAGATAAAACAAGAACCTGAAGTGCTGGAATGCCATTCAATTACTGGAGATGGCTCTCACATCCTTAAGATCAGAACGGAAAATACTGATTCATTTGAAAGTCTCCTTTCTCGCATCCAATCCTGGGATGGCGTAAGTAAAAGCAGGTCTAACGTGGTATTAAGTAGTTTTAAAGAAACAACTGAACTCCCTATTGAAAAAACGATCGATCCAAAATAACCTTAGTTATTACCGTTGCCCCTTAAATGTAATCCGGTTTTTTTTACGATCATTATCCTGCTTCTCTTCGCCAGTTCAATTCATGCTCAGCGAAGTTTTGGTGTGGTATGGGAATTGCCGGAAAACGAGCAGCAGGCTCTTGACCAACTAGATACTTTCCAGGA
>JBEPXF010000005.1:0-37445 GCA_041642075.1 Fodinibius sp. | reverse complement strand
TTCAAATATCCAAAATAACCGGGTGATCCATCAATGATCTGGAATACTATAAAACTGGCCGTTTCAGAAATTGGACGCAATATGATGCGGTCATTTCTGACTATCCTCGGTATTGTGATTGGTGTGGGTGCGGTCATCAGTATGGTAACCCTGGGCGGGGGAGCTACCTCGCAAATAACCAATGAAATTACAAGCCTCGGCAGTAATTTGCTGATCCTTCGTCCAGGTACCAATGAAGGTCACGGAGGCATAAGAACATCCGCAACTCCTTTCAAGCTTGAAGATGTTGAAGCGATCAAGAACCAGATAGCAGGAATTGCTGCAGTGACTCCTGTCTCTTCGACAACAGCTACGGCTGTTTATGGCAATATGAACTGGTCAACCAGCGTGATGGGGACAGATAACAAATATCTTACCGTCCGGATGTGGGAAATCGAAAAGGGCCGGGCTTTTTCAGCCAGCGAACTTGCGGTCGGGAAGACGGTTTGTTTGCTCGGGACAACGGTGGCCGAAGAATTGTTTGCCTCACTGGATCCACTGGGTGCCAAGATCAGGCTGGGAAAAATAGCATGTACGGTTATCGGTGTATTAACATCGAAGGGAGAATCGACTTTTGGGATGGACCAAGATGATTTTATTCTGATGCCGATTAAAACCCTTCATCGAAGAATGCGCGGAAATACAGATGTCAATATGATTTATATATCTGCCGAGAGTGAAATCTCAAGCGAGGAGGTACAAGAAGATATTATTGAACTAATGCGGGAGCGTCGGAATATCAGGGCGGGTGATACAGATGATTTTGAATTGAATGACATGGCCCAGGTTGCTCGTACGGTGGAGAGCACGACCGGGATTTTAACTACTTTTCTTGGGGCTATTGCTGCCATCAGTCTTCTGGTGGGAGGCATTGGAATTATGAATATTATGCTCGTTTCAGTGACGGAACGAACCCGGGAAATTGGTATTCGTCTTGCCATAGGAGCACTGGGCCGAGAGGTACTGCTTCAGTTTCTTGTTGAAGCAATTATACTGTCACTATTTGGTGGAATTATTGGCATAGGATTAGGGCTGGGGCTGGCAGCAGTTACGGCCCCGGCATTGGGCATACCCTTTGTATTTAATCTGGATATTATAGTAATCGCCTTTCTTTTCTCAGGGATGGTAGGCATTATTTTTGGTTTTTTTCCGGCTCGACGCGCTGCATTGATGAATCCCATTGATGCGCTGAGATATGAGTAATTTCGGGGAGGGTAATTTAAAAAGCCCTTGCAGATTTATTCAATGCAAGGGCTACTCTCTTAGCACTCTCTTGATAAAAAAAGCCATCGGTTTTCCTTTCGCCGGCATTGTCCGGATCAAGTTATAGAGGTATAATCTCAGCCCTGATAAATCAGGACACCCTCAACCGTGGCTTCATGTTAACCATCTCTCGATGATCAACTATAACCTGAGTACACTTTTGGATTTTTTCAGAGAAAATATTCCAAAAGAAGTTGAAGGATTATTTACCAACTGATCTATTTCAGTACCGTGGTACATCCATAAATTGTGCTCATAAAACCAATATGTCAAAAACTTCTATACACAAAATAGTATAGATTATAAACTTAGATGTAAGGGAAACTCCGTATAACCTGTGGGGGATACTCACTTTAGATGTTTATCACTATCACGAAAAACAAGTATCAATCTTTGTCTCGTCTGAACTGCTCCATTTTTATAAACGCTATAAAGCCTATACACGGGTATTGTTTTCTCCATTAATCATCTCAAAGAAAAGGAATATCGCAGGATCCCAAGTGTGAAGGGAGGGTAAAAATATATTTAATAATGGCCTCCCGCTATATACAAAGTCATGCCCTGTAATTCACATGGGATGGTTTACACTCAATGACTGCACATAGCGCAGCATTTCATTGATGACCACGCTTTGCTGGGTGGCAATATCTTCTAGGTCATAGGGATCTCCCTTTACTAGCATATACGTACAAGCCATCTTGGAAATTTTCCAGTCTTTAAAAATACCATTTTGTGGAGTACAACGATACACCAAGTGAAAGTGACCGTCTGTTGGCACTTTTAATGTTAGAAATATTTGAAGGGTATGTTGAATTACTCCCTCCACCGCATTTAGATTTTTTTCCTTATCTGCACTTAAAAAATCACTGGCATAATAATGACAATTATTTTCTACCACAATTTTGGAAAACCGTCTTATCTCATCAGAAGTAAAATTGTTATAAAATACAGGTAAATTACTTTCCATAGCTTTTTGTAATATTCTACTACTCTGCCAAAGATCAAATTTCAGATTGAACCGGTGATTCCTTTGAAATAACTGTATCAGATTTTGCTTCCCCGGTCATTAAGTGTTTCTTATACCATGATGTAGCTATATGTGCAGCTTTATTAAGTTTATCTGATTCTTCAAAAAGATGAGAGGCGCCGGGGATCACAGCTAATTGCTTTTCCCCGTTTAGTATTTGTAATGCTTCCTTGTTTATTCTGCCAATTTTGAAATCAAGCTCTCCTGAAATTAATAGAGTAGGGCACTGCACTCCAGGGAGTTCTGATTTCACCAAATCAAGCCTTCCACTCATAGAAACAACAGCCTTAATTTTCTCTCCCAATTCCGATGTCGCTTTCAGAGCAGCGGCTGCCCCGGTTCCGAAGCCAAAATAAGCCAATTTAAGTGATTGGTATTCAGAATGATTGTGCAGCCAATTTGTGGAAGTAAGTAGTCCTCGACTAAGTAAGTCAATACCTATAGACTCTTCAGGGATATTTTCATGGTTATCCAACGTATCAAAAACAAGTGTTCCAAATCCTTGCTGCTGAAATGCAGTTGCTAAACGATCTTCATGGGGCATTAACATTGAACGTCCGTGTCCATGGGAAAATATGATCAGGCTTTGAGCCTTGATAGGTAAAGTAAATTTTCCTTTCACATGATAATCATCAAATGGAAGCTGCATAAAAGTTTCATACATAAGAACACCTTTGTATTAAGGTTTTAATTTATATTATTAACCTATTCATTTCCTAGTTAATCCCATGTAAGTTTTGTCAGAAAAACAGTGTAAGGGAAAAACTGACAGAAAAGCTTTCTAAAAAATTTTTTCTGTTGAGATAGCACTTAACTTCCTTTTACTCTAGTAGTAGATCAATTTGATCAATAAGTTTTTTCAAGGCTTCTTCTTCCGTTTCACCACTGGCAGATACCTTCATACCTTTTTTGGTGCTTGCAGTAATTTTGATGCCATTCCAGTGTCCTTCTTTGCTTTTTACTGAGAATCCACGGTAGCTTTTTGAGGATAATAAGTGAGGTCGTTCATGAAATGCTGGGTCCTGATCGTAATCTTGATATCGCCTGTCCATAATTATTTGTCTTTAATTAATTCTTGTTGTTTAAATTCAATGCTATAACGGGTATTGGTACAGACTTCGGTAGACCTTTCGAAATTGGTTTACCAGTAGCTTGGCAAATCCCGTATGTCCTGTTTTTGATACGCTTAATAGCTTTTCTAATATGATTGATATATCCTCTCATTCTTTCAATCTTAAATAACTTATTTCAGACTCTTGCTTAACCGATTCAACATCTACTATAATGAGTGAGCGATGAATAATCAGCATCATCAGCTTCACTTAAAATTTGTCTGAGCACTGCGAGCATTATCCAATAGCCTCTTTGTCTCAGTATGCATTTCCAAGAGCAGTTTTTCGAAGTATTACAATTCCTGATTACTTAAGGTGTTTTCGAATCCTGTTAATTAGCCATATTACTGGTTATGAAGATCACTGGGATTAATTTTTCATCAATTTAATTAAGGTTTAGAAAAGAGATAATAGGAGAACTACTGAAATTTATGTAAGGGAAAGGCTTACTTACTTATTTTAAAATTTGTTCTAATATAAACAGTCATAAGAATGACCAAGAGTAGAATAAATTGGATTTTTTTAAATCTGTATTGCGTCAGCATAGATCAATGTTTGAAGCTCTATCTTTTGCGTCTTTTCTTTTTTTATTGATCCCAGTATTACATTCGAACGCACCTCTTTTGACAAAAAGATATCGGTGGCTTTTAACATGGGATCACTTGTACTAGCGCCTATAATAATGGAATGATATCCTTGTTTTCTATAATGATCGGAAATGTAGCGTAAAAGTGCTTCTAAAATTTCCGGACTCCGATTTTCTATGGCGTACTCAGCGATCGTAATATCACGGAATGCTTCGCCTGTCTTTGGAAGTTTTGAACTCCCGAAAAGTAGTGCTGCAAAATTATAGAACAGTCGGATGGCTTTCATCTTAAGGTCAAATTTCAAGACCCTATTTTTTTTAAAAGATGTCATATCCCATGCAGAACAAACTCCAACAATTTTATTTTGGAATAATACTACGTAATAGTTGAAAATATCCAGATGAGGCCTTTCCGCTAAATTTTTTAAAAAAATTTCCCGATCTATATATGGAGCAAGGAATTGCTGGGAATATTCCGTTTGAAGTAATTCAACAATGCGGTCAATATCAGCCGATGTCGCCCGGCGGGTTTTATATTTATTATTCAGTTTAACAGGCAACAGCAAAAGTATCGTTACCATCGATATTTGTCCGACAACGCGGGAAAAAAGATATCCAGCAGAAGCCAGTTTCATCGCAGGTTTGTTGCGATCAATGATGTATGCATAGAGATATTCTACACTGGTGCCTTTGGGGATAATATCGTGAAAACGTTTTTCCAAAAGTTTAAGCAATTCCCTTCCTAATCCCTTTTTGATGACATGCATATTTCCCAGGTAAATGACATCAACTTCACGTTGATTGATATACCTTTTTTGGTACGAGGCCATAGCATAGCCCAAAAGTTTATCTTCTTTAAATAAACCTAAGCATCGGTATTTATAGGACGTCAATTTGGGGATGTTAAAAATATTCGGCGAACGATCGAACAGTATATGAAAAGTCCCGGCCCGTACTGGTGATTCAAGAGTTAATTGCAATAATCGCTTATTCCAATACCGATCCAGCACCCGTAATTTATATTCGTTTGAGTCAAATTTATAGTTGTTACTTGGATTATTCATTATTAATCGTTGATTTTAAAAGGAATTAGCTTGTAAAAAGGAAACCGGTCCTGTTCCAGCAATTGCTTTCCCCATTCCTTATTAAGTTGAAAAACATCTTGCAGGTCATCGGGAATATATCCGGGCGAATGGATATATCGTATTAATCCACGGATATCACTCCCGGATTTATTGGCGATGAGATACATCAGCTCGCCAAAGTCTTCGGCCGACAACCAATCACTCACATTCGAAAGGGCAAACTTATTATATGTTCCTGCCTCGGAATTTTGCAAGATCTGGGTGTACGATTGTTCAATAAAATTCAGGCGAGCACTCTCATCAGATAATCGCTTTCGTCCTTCTGGCAGAAGATAGGACGGCAGGGCATCTTCATACAAGACTTGACCAAACAATACAAACTGTAGCATCCAGTTTTCACGGACTGGGGTGTTGATGCAAAAATCTCTGAACTTATTGTAGAATGTTATCCCGATGTTATTTTTGCCCATGTGGATCAGACCCTGCTCGGAAACACCCTGATTTTTGTATAGCTGGCGGTGAAACATCAGTTTGAAAAGATTTTTGAGCAACCCGGACCGCAGTTGTGTATCGAAATAGCTTTTCTGTTCCCGGATATCTCCGCATTCGAATAATCCACGGAGTTTGCGTTTCCCACCAAGTAGCAATCTTCCCATCGGGGCAAAAAGAGCGATATAGGTTTCATATCTTCCTAAATGAATGGGACCGTCCTCAAATATTTTGGGATTACGCTGCCAAAACTGAATCTCTTGTTCCGGTAGGTTATCTTTTATTTTCTGCAACCATTTTTTTCTACTCTGCTTATCCGAAGGGAGGTAACCCAGGAAACGTGCTGCTTCTTCGGTTTGCAGTGCCAATGCTGCTTGTAATTTCAGGTTGGATAGCATCAGTTGTGAAGAAGCAATATCAACGGCATCAATTGTAATCGAAGAATCGCTATTTACCAGCAGTTCAAGCGGGACTTCCCCTGCGCTGGCAATGCACAGAACACGATCACTGGGGATAAGCTCGAGGGCTCTCAGCTCACTTCGGGTATCATCCTGTGAAACCCCAAAATCGTATAAATACTTCCGGTTCATGATTTCTCATTTTTTAAAAATTAAATGCCGATGCCACGTCCGTAATAGTTCGCTTATCATCAGGAGGTATCAAAATCTCCATCTTAATGTGATCCCAGAAGTATTGTGATTCTTGGCCTGGAGAAGAGATATTGGCTCAAGTCCTACTTCCAACGGCACTTTTTTCCATCGGTGCGTTTCTGTCAATCGGCCGATAATAAAACCTGTTAGGGTACCACCGATAGCACCCATTGCAAAGCCAGCAACAAACAAATCACTCTTATCAAACAAATCCATGCACCAATTGTCATCCGGGCCACAACTTTCATCGGATGCCATGGCAAAT
Source organism: Fodinibius sp. (assembly GCA_041642075.1). GTDB lineage: Bacteria > Bacteroidota > Rhodothermia > Balneolales > Balneolaceae > Fodinibius. The sequence goes on along the minus strand of JBEPXF010000005.1, from coordinate 30,929 downwards.
ACACCAAACAACAGTCCACCTGTTATTGCACCTACGGCGGCACCGCGTCCACCCCAAGTGCGGCGTCCCGTGCTAATATCAATACGGTGAATTGAAGAACGTGCAAACGACCAAGTTGAATCTTTCCGTGCCAAAAAAAGGCTATCATCAGATATACTTCCCAACTCACCAATAATTCTTGTGGTTACAATGTCTTTATGGGTTATGCGGATGGTGTCACCGGGAGCAATGGTATGGTTTTGGGCACAGCTTAAAACGGGTAAAGAAATTAAAAACCCTATCAAAATTACTTTCACCATTTTATTCTCCTATAAGCTGTGTTCTCCATATTATTTGCCAATCATTCTCCTGTTTTCGGAAAACCAAGATTTCAGTGTTGCTTTCATCAAACTTTGTGTCATCCACCTCATATTTTACCCGGTATGTAAAGTATCCAATGGCTGTACCTTCAACCAGTTCAACAAATAGATGAGTAATCTTATAATCGGTTATTTTGGCATCTTCAATAAAAAGCAGATAGTTTTCCAACACATTATCCACTCCCATAATCCGGTTATTAGTTCCCGCTTCAATCATTACTACATGGTCGTAAAAATAATGATCCAAGTTTTTTCCCTCGTTATCCATCCAGTCTTCCATGAGATGATTGATAACTCTTTCAACTTCTTTTATCTGAGTTTTCTTTGTTCGTTCTGTCATTTGCTTATGGATTCCTTATTTTTATTCTGTGTCACTTCTTTTTCTAGATTACCTAGAAACCTTTTTACCTGATTCCAGTCGGTGTATTCTGTATCTTTTGACGTATCGGTACTACCTCCGCTTTTTTGGGCAATCATTCGCATGATAAACTTCTTCCAAAAGTTATACTTAGTATAGCGCAATGCTCCGGCTACCTGCTCCACTAAGGTCGGATTCCATCCTGTTTTATCTAAGAACTTACTCGTAATTTTTTCGAGTTCTTTTTTGTATTCGGGTTCCTCATACATAGCTGCTAAACTTACCGATAAGAAACCCGTGGGCATGTTATTTAAGGACTCGTGATGCTCTTGCAAGTAATGTTCTACCGATGATTGATACTTCTCGGCATGGAGCGATGCACCGATAATAACTGCGTCAAAACCGCTGGGATCTATATCAGGGCCGGTGGCATCCACAATCGAAACTTGATGACCAATATCTATGGCTTTATCGCAAAGATAATTACAAATTTTTCTCGTTTGTCCTTCCGTAGTACCATATACAATGAGCAATTTCATAACGACTAAATTTGGCTTGTTGAATAAATTATAGGTAAAGTTAAGGGCTTTACTTCTAGTAAGATGGAAGGATAAATAGGAGTATGCTGTAGGATTTTTACCTACAGCATGGAAAAATTAAAAGTAATAGTGAGATACATCTGTTTTTTCTGTGGTTGTATTGAGCCCTTTTTGCAATGTGTTGTTTTTGGTACTCACTTAATGATCTGGAAAAAGGTGTTGTAGGAGATCTATCTACAGTTAATGTAAGGATTTCCTCTGATTGTTTCTTTATTTGATTAAATATTATGCAGGAAATTCGAGGTGTTTTTTTAAAAAATTATCATTAGTGATGATCCAATGCATGAAATCGAACAAGTTGATCTGAATAAACAGCATGGAAAACCCAATATGGCCAACTATGAAGAGGTTTATGCCTCTTTTCAATGGAAGCAGGTCAAAGAAGAATTAGCAGGTTTGCCCGAGGGAAAGGGCTTTAATATTGCCTATGAGGCGGTTGATCACCATGCTAATGGAATTCAGGAAACCAAAGTTGCCCTGCGTTGGATAGGAAAAGAGGGAGTAAATCAAGAATTTACATACCACGAGTTAAAGGATCAGACTAATCGTTTTGCCAATGTCATGCAAGGCCTTGGAATTCATAAGGGGGATGTTGTATGTACACTTACCGGACGTATTCCCGAACTGTATATATCGGCTCTTGGGACCCTCAAAAATGGCAGCATCTATTGTCCTTTGTTTTCAATTTACGGCCCTGAACCTATTTACCAACGCTTGAGCAAGGGAAGGGTGAAGATTCTTGTAACAACGAAAGCTCTTTATGAGAAGAAAATATCCGATTTGTGGAATCGCCTTGACGATCTTCGCTATGTCCTGCTTACCGATGTTACGGACCATCAATCTGGTGATGTGCGTTCTTTTCAACGGTTAATGATGGAAGCAAGTTCTGAATTTATAATTGCAGAAACGGATCCCGAAGATCGGGCACTGCTCCATTTTACCAGCGGCACCACTGGAATGCCGAAGGGCGTTATTCATGTCCACGAATCCGCTCTGACGCATTATATCACAGGAAAGTATGTACTGGATTTCCAATCTGATGATGTCTTTTGGTGCACCGCTGATCCGGGCTGGGTTACGGGTACTTCCTATGGAATACTTTCTCCGCTGATGCATGGGATTACCAACATAGTATTAGAAGCTGAGTTTGATGCTGAGCTTTGGTATCAGACGTTAGAAGAACAAAAAATTACAATCTGGTATACCGCTCCAACAGCTATCCGTCGGCTGATGCGTATGAATATAGATGTCCGCAAAAAATATGATTTGAGCGCTTTAGGATTGATTCACAGCGTCGGCGAACCACTAAACCCTGAAGCTGTCCGATGGGCTGAAAAAACACTTGGAATGCCTATTCTGGATAACTGGTGGCAAACCGAAACCGGTGGAATCATGATTGCCAACTATCCGTCCATGCCGGTGAAACCGGGATCTATGGGTAAGCCACTTCCCGGCATTGAAGCTGAAATTTTAGATTATGATGAGAACGAAGTTGATTTAAGATTTGCTAAGACCGGAGAATCCGGACAATTGGCACTAAAGAAAGGATGGCCCTCAATGTTCCGCGGCTACCTGGATGAGGAGGAACGCTACCAGAAATGTTTTGTAGGTGATTGGTATCTCACCGGTGATTTGGCTAACCGTGATGAAGATGGTTATTTCTGGTTTGTTGGTCGTGCTGATGACATTATCAACACGGCCGGACATATGGTTGGTCCATTTGAAGTGGAAAACGTATTGATAGAGCATCCTGCTGTAGCCGAAACAGCGGTAATTGGGAAACCTGACCCTATTGCTGGTGAACTGGTTAAAGCTTTTGTAACACTGAAAGACGATTATGGGCCAAGCGAAGAACTTAGTCTGGAACTGAAGGGCTTTGCCCGCCAGCGGCTGGGTTCTGCTGTAGCACCAAAAGAAATTGAGTTTAAAGATGAACTGCCCAAAACACGTAGCGGAAAAATAATGCGGAGATTATTGCGGGATCAAGAAAGTGAAAACCTTGAAAAGGCATAGCGCTAAAACGGATTATATAATTATGGCAACGAAAAAAAAGAATGCGACCACAAAAAAGAAGCCGTTAGCTAATAAAAGCAAGAACTTACATCTTCTTAAACAAATGATGCGTATCCGTCGGCTTGAAGAAAAAGCATACGAGCTATATACCCAAGAGAAGATACGCGGTTTTTTACATCTGTATGATGGGGAGGAAGCTGTGGCAGTGGGCGTTATTGAAAATATCAATGAAGAAGATGCTATTATAGCAACTTATCGCGAGCACGGACATGCATTGGTTCGCGGGGTGTCGATGGATCGTATTATGGCAGAGCTCTATGGTAAGGTCGAGGGATGCAGCGGCGGACGCGGCGGCTCGATGCACCTTTATGACAAAGTCACCAATTTTATGGGGGGATCAGCGATTGTCGGCAATGGTTTGCCGATGGCTATAGGTGTAGGATTCGCCTATAAGCGTCAGAAAAGTGACGCTATTGCATGCTGTTTTTTTGGAGAAGGAGCCGTTGATGAAGGTGAATTTCATGAATCACTGAATCTGGCTTCGCTGTGGGATCTGCCGGTACTTTTTGTTTGTGAAAATAACCTCTATTCTATGGGAATGCCGTTTGAGCTGGCGGAGGCCGAAACAAACCTGGTTAAAAAAGCAGAAGCCTACAATGTAAAGGGAAGCACTGTGGACGGGATGGATGTGTTGGGTGTACAGGAGACATCTGAGAAAGCAATTCATTACATCCGAAAAAAACAGAAACCCTATTTCCTGGAGTGCCAGACTTATCGTTACCGTGCACATTCGATGTTTGATCCTGAGCGGTATCGATCAAAACAGGAAGTAAAGGAATGGAAGAAAAAGGATCCCATTACCACTTTTACGGATTATTTGAAACATGAAGGTATGTTAGATGATGATGAGCTCGATCAGTTAAATAATCAGGTAATGCAAGAAGTGGAAGCCTCAGTACAATTTGCCGAAGAGGGGACGGATGAGCCTCTCGAAGATATCACAAAATACGTATACAGCGATTCATCAGGAGGAGAATTATGACACAAATAACAGAACAAACCATCACCTACCGACAGGCTGTTCGAGAGGCCATGAGTGAAGCCTTGATTAAAGATGATCGCGTATTTCTGATGGGCGAAGATGTAGGGCGATACGGAGGATGCTTCAATGTTAGCGAGGGGCTGCTGGAAGAATTCGGCGAAGAACGCATTATTGATACGCCTCTTTCCGAATCGGGATTTACTGGATGTGGAATAGGTGCAGCAGTTGTGGGAATGCGTCCGATCATAGAGATCATGACTGTGAATTTCAGTTTGCTGGCAGCGGATCAAATTATTAACACTGCGGCTATTTTACAGTATATGTCCGGTGGACAGTTTAACGTGCCGGTCGTGATTCGCATGGCTACAGGTGGTGGCAAACAACTTGGAGCCCAACACTCCAGGAGCCTCGAAGGATGGTACGCGCACATTCCCGGCTTAAAGATATTAACCCCAGCGACGATCGATGATGCCCGAGGCATGCTATGGCCTGCCCTCGAAGATCCAGATCCCGTACTTATTTTTGAAAATACCACACTATACAACTCGGAGGGAATTTTAACTGGAAATGAGGGAGAAGTAGATATCCAGAAAGCTAAAGTTCGACGCGAGGGCAATGACGTCAGTATTCTGACTTACGGCATCGGACTGCAAAAATCACTAAAAGCTGCCGAGGAATTATCCAAAGAAGGTATTGAAGCCGAGGTGGTAGATCTGCGTGTGCTTCGACCGCTGGATAATGAAACTATTTTTAGCTCCGTATCAAAAACGGGACGTGCAGTAATAGTAGATGAGGGTTGGAAGAGCGGCGGCATTTCGGCCGAAATCAGTGCTCGTATTACCGAGGAGCTCTTGTATTATTTGGATAATCCGGTAGAGCGCATTTGTGGAATGGATGTGCCCGCGCCGTATGCTAGGCACTTGGAGCAGGCTTCACTTCCGCAACCTGAAACTATCGTAAAAACCATCAAAAAAATGGGGGGTCTCCATGGGTAAATTTACTATGCCAAGCCTGGGATCGCAGATGATAGAAGCCAAGCTTATACAATGGCACGTTAAGCCGGGTGATACGGTAAAAAAAGGTGATATTATCGGGGAAATCGATACTGAAAAAGGACTTATTGATATCGAAGTATTCGAAGATGGTACCATTACAGATTTGGTGGCTAAAGAGGGTGAAGTAATCCCAGTGGGATCGGTAATGGCAGTTATTGGCGAGGAAGGTGAAGCGGATAAAGCTGAAATGAAAACGACCGAAGCTTCGGAGAAAAAAATGCAAAAAGTTCGAGAGGATGATAAACAGAAATCTGAAACAAAGAAGTCGATAGCAGAAAAGAAAGAACTGCCGTCGCAAAGAATAAAAGCATCACCGCTGGCACGTAGAGTAGCAACAGATTTGAATATCGATATTCGGAAGGTAGAAGGTAGCGGTGAAGCGGGCACGATCCACCGTAAAGATGTGGAAGAATACGCGCGTCAACGGGTTGCCGATGAGACCTTTGAAAAGGAAGCGGACATGGCAGAGCACCTTTCAAAAGTCGAGAAGAAAAGCATGCGTCAGTCGATAGCTGCGGCCATGAGTAAATCGAATAAAGAAATTCCTCATTATTACCTGGAAACGGACATTGATATGAAGGCCACGGTCAAATGGTTGACTAATGAAAATAAGAACCGGTCGGTGAATGAGCGTCTGTTGCCACCTATGCTGCTCATCAAAGCCGTGGCGAATACGCTTGCTGAAGTGCCACAGCTCAATGGTTTTTGGACCGATGAAGCGATGCATATCGAGGAGGGCATACATGTTGGTTTTGCTATCTCGCTTCGCCAAGGTGGGCTCGTAATTCCGGCGATTCTTAACGCTGATATGAAATCGCTGGATGAAATACGCAGTGATTTTGTAGATATGGTAACTCGGGCACGAGAGGGACATTTGCGAAGTCGGGAAATGAGCAGTGCCACTGTTACGATTACCAGCCTGGGCGAACGCGGTGCCGATAAGGTATATGGAGTTATTTATCCTCCACAAGTGGCCTTGATCGGCTTTGGGAAAATTACCGATCGTCCTCGCGCTGTAGATGGCTCAATTGGCATTCGTCCGATGCTTTCTACGGTGCTTGCCGGTGATCATCGTGCTACTGATGGACATACGGGTTCACGTTTTCTGGAAAAACTGAATAATCAACTTCAACAACCCGAAACGTTATGAGTACTGAGATTGATACCGTCGTCAGTAAACATCTGCATCGAATTGCTCCGGAGGCAGACCTGGATCAATTAAACTCCGATGATGATTTGGGAACCACTTTAGATATTGACTCCATGGATTTTTATAACATGATGGTGGGAATTAGTGAGGAACTTCAGATTGATATTCCCGAGGAAGAGTATGGACAACTGCGGACGCTGAAAAGTATCAATAAATTTTTGAGTAGTCAGAAGGAGAGAGATGAAGGGTGACATTCACCTTTTTAAATTTGTCCATATATTATATCTACTCTGTTTTTTTTCTACGCGGTGTAGGAGACGGAAAATAATTTATACTAGTCCCGGCTAGTCCCGGCAAACCCAGCGGATCTTCGGGTAGGATTTTTTAAAGCGTCTTTCATAATCGGGTGAGAATTGGTGGTTAATGGTGGATACACTATCCGATAATTAATTGGTTAAAACATAATAGCTGTTACAATTAGAAAATAAATCGTAATTGATAAAACGTCTTGGATGACGGTCACTATCGGACCGCTTCCGAATGCTGGATCAATATCTAAGACATTAAACAAGACAAGTAATACCAAGGCGATAATTGTTGCAGTAGAACAAGCAGCCAGTAACGATAGGCTAATGGCAAGGGCCAGATTGACATCCCAGTTCCACACTAAAAAAGGATAAGCCAAACCGGCTAATGTAACACCAATTAATATGCCTGTGAGCATCTCCTGCAAGAGTGCCTTCTTGATGCTAACCCCAACTGAAAGGCCTCTTACAATAATGGTCTCGGTCTGTGTACCAACTGCATCGACCAAATATACAATTCCCGGAATAAAAAAAGCGATAGCCAATTCATCTTGCATGCTTGTTTCATATCGACCAACAATTTTAGCTGCAATAAAAGCTCCAAGTAATCTTAATAGTAACCAGGGCAGCCAGTGCAAAAATCTTTTAAAAACTGGCTCCTGCAAGGCTGACTTAGCTCTAAAAACCCCTTGCATAAAACCGCCCACCCTGCTAAGATCTTCTTCGTGCTCCTTTAGTAGAACTTGTAGCAACAGGTAGGGTGGAATTAGTCCTTGGAACGCACCATCTTCTTTGACCACAGCCAATGCCGATTACTTATGACGAACAGCAGTCCATGCTGTTATCTCTTGGTCTACACCTGGTTTAATAAGGGGAGACTCTTTGTCCATGATTACATCTGCTGTGGTATAAGTATCAGCGGAAAAAAGATCTTCAATACGAATTAATCCTAAAAACTGATCTTTATCACATACAATGATATGAAATGCGCATTCAAAAGTTTGCTCTGTTAATTTATTGCGAATGGTTAAAGCATTTGCATCAGCAGTAACAACGGGAACAGACATCGTCGCAAGATCAGTTGCTATATTCAAAGAGGAATCAATTAGATATCTGTGATATAATAGATTGTTCTTTCGAATTATAAATGTTTGCCATTACTTGTGAGCCGGCACTTTCAAGTGCTTCGTTTTAAAGTCAATATGCTAATTTGATCATCGAACTTGATTTCTTCATTCAGTAGCATCTCAAATATTTCCTTATCAGTAGAAAAGTGCAGTTCTTCTGCCATCGAAATCAGCATTTGATAAACAGTGATCATACACTGTGTGATACGCTGGAGTGAGGCTGTAATTGCTCTTTCAATTATAATTTCCCCAGAACATCTTTCAACGACTTCTTTTGTTTCAGCAATCATCGATTTCATCGTTCGGCAGTGTTCTTCTTCCATATTTGCATCGAGATTTTCTTGGATATTTTCAAGCTGTGAAGTGTGGGACCGAGTGACAGTAAGGTGAGTTTTTATTTGATCTTTTAATTTTTCCGAGGGAGCCTTCCCAATGAAAAATTGTAGTTCAGGTATGAGTAAAACTTCTGCATTATATATATCCTGGATCAGTTCCAGGTATAAATCTTCCAGTGATTTTATCGGTTTCATGTTTTCTAAATTCGTTAATTATTAAAATCGGGTTCAGTCATTTCTTTTTGTTCATTTTTGCGAATTTCTTCGACTTCAGTCATTGTGGCCTCAGTAAGAAGCAGGATGCTGGCCACAGAAACTGCATTCTCCAAGGCTATTCTTACCACCTTGGTGGGATCGATAATGCCTTCTTTAACAAGGTCTACATATTCATTTTTTGATGCGTCAAAACCATAGTTTCCTTCTCCACTCCTCATGTTTTCAATAACCACGCCACTATCGGCTTCAGAATTTTCAGCAATTTGTCGTGCGGGAGCCTCCAGGGCCCTGCGTAGTATCATTATGCCGGTACGCTGATCGCCTTCGATCTTTTGAGCTTCTTTTTCAACGGCTTCGATTGTAAGTAATAATGCAAGTCCTGCTCCTGGAACAATCCCTTCTTCCACTGCTGCTTTGGTCGCACTAATAGCATCCTCGAATGCCTCTTTTCGGCTTTTCATCTCAGTTTCTGAAGGAGCACCTACATGGATGACAGCAACACCTCCGGAGAGCTTGGCCAATCTTTCCTGGAGTTTTTCTTTGTCATAATCTGAATTAGTTTTATCAATAAGTGCTCGGATTTCATTACAGCGTCCATCAATCGCTTCATTTGTGCCTTGACCGTTAACGATCGTTGTTGAATCCTTGCTTACAATCACTCTTTGTGCTTTCCCAAGCATGTCAAGAGTAATATTTTCCAATTTAATACCGGTATCTTCGGTTATAGTTTGTCCACCGGTCAGGATGGCTATATCCTGCAAAACCTCTCGGCGACGATCTCCGAATCCTGGCGCTTTAACAGCGGCGCAGGCGAGGACTCCCCGCAACCGGTTGACTACCAGGCTTGCAAGGGCTTCACCATCTACATCTTCTGCAACAACCAGCAGGCTGTGGTTTTGTTCGGCAAGCTGTTCAAGAAGGGGAAGCAAATCTTTCAGGTTGCTTATTTTCTTGTCATACAGAAGAATCAGGGGTTCATCCAGCACGACTTCCATTTTTTGGGAATCAGTGATGAAATAAGGGGAGAGGTAGCCTCGATCAAACTCCATGCCTTCTACTACTTCCAGTGATGTTTCCGTACCTTTAGCTTCCTCCACGGTAATTACACCCTCAGATCCAATTTTTTCGATTGCCTCTGCCACCAGTGATCCAATGGTACTGTTGTTATGGGCTGAAATAGTTGCCACCTGTTCCTTCATTTTAAGGCTCTTAACCGGACGTGAAAATGTCTTCAATGCTTCAACGGCTACCTCTAATCCTTTGTCCAAACCTCTTTTTAATTCAATAGAGCTGGCACGGGCGGCTATATTGCGAACCCCCTCCGAAAAAATTGCATATGCCAGTATTGTAGAAGTGGAAGTGCCGTCACCGACAACTTCTCCAGTTCGTTCCGCGGCTTCTTTTAGTACTTGTGCTCCAAGATTTTCTTCCGGATCTTTGAGTTTCATCTCCTTGGCAATAGTAACTCCATCATTGCAAACTAAGGGTTTTCCCCATTTTCTTTCAATTAGCACAGATTTGGACTTTGGACCCAAAGTAACACGAACAGCATCATATAGGACTTTTGTCCCTTTTAATATTTTTTCACGAGCTTCCGAACGAAAAGCTACTTTCATGTAATTCATAATATTTATTCCCCAATTGGATGACTTAAATTTATTTTAGTATACAATTATCATCGTTTTCACTTAATAACTGACATTCCAAACTAAAAGAAGAATAATAGGTATGAATTTTATTAACAGAGAGAGGATCCCGCTATTTCGGGCAGTCAGAAGTAGATTGAAGGGGTGAGGGTTTTACTTACGAATAAGGGATATTTATACGATATCCGAAAATTGGAAATGCTGGTTGCTATCTACATTTGCATATTTTGTCCAATTCTGTATAATCCCTGAATTTATGATTTGAAATTAGAGGTGTTATCCCGATCAGAACTTTTTTTAGGTGCCAAATAGTTATTGAAAAGTGCTATCAGCAGATTTGGCTTTCGAATATTTGAAGTCGGGAAAATTTAGTATAGTTTTAAGATTTCTTTATACGCGATTATCATAGTCAGATGTTGGAAGTTTAGTATGCCATTTGAATAAAAGAAGATCCATCGAGCATCAGCATTCATGAGATTTTTCTTTTCAAGAGGCCAATCTAAAGTTGAAATAATACTACCTGTCACCCGCTGTATTCAATCTCCCTCCAACCGATAAAAGAAGATGAAGTTTAGAAAACGGAACGCAACATTAAGCGTATCTCATCAGTGTAGTATTTGAACTGACAGCATGCGGGGATTATGATTACAATACCTGCAGTAAATCACACTGACAAGCCGGATTATATAATTTGGTATCCTGTAGTTGAAGTCAAACTATTATATATCATATTTACGAGATATGGCATTGTTACGAAATATATTATTCCTGTTGGTTACGACTATAGTACTTTTTCTTTATTCAGATAAGAAAGAAACCATTATTACTTTTGAGGTTTCATTTCCAGAAAAGTCAGAAACAATCCACACTTTTACGGATACGGTTAAGATCAAGGATTATTTTAAAGAGATGAACAACATTGTAAACCGATATGATTCCCTGCTTACTTATCCAGTTTCGGAGCATCTGATCGTCCATAATAATCCTTGGGTGATCGATTCGCTGGCTGCCACCAATTATTATGATTTAAAGGAGCGGGGCATTACCAGTCTGAACGTTAAAGAATTCAACATATTTGAACCTGGCGATGAGCTGGTTATTCCCGATTCTGCAGCAGTAGATAGTTTAAATCGACTTTTTGAGCAGACCTGGCTGGATATTAATCTTCCTGAATTTAAACTCCGGATTTTGCAGAATAACAGCATGATCTATGAATTCCCGGTACGCATTGGCCGGGATGAGCACAAGTATTTGGCTATGGCCGGTAGGGTAGTAGACTTGCGTACTCAAACCGGAGAGGGAACTATTGTCCAGCACAGCAAAGATCCTGCCTTTATCAACCCCAGTAACAACCGTGCCTACCACGTAACCCGTCGAGACGATGGAGTGGTGACTGACCTGCCCAACGTCCCTTGGCTCGTGACTGAGATTAACGGTGTACGTTATGGTCAGCTTATACACCCCACCACCAATATTGAGACACTGGGTAAGGCCTATTCGAACGGTTGTATTGGTACCTCAGAGGCGGCCGCCTGGTATATTTATTATCACGCGCCAGTAGGCACAGGTATCGTTATTCGATATGATTTGGAGATTATTGACGAGAAAGGGGACTCCCTGCAACTTGAAAATATATACAATCGGTAACTCTTTTAGAATCTAAAGCTTCGGCCGATTGATCTGTACTGTTACTGTTTATTCATCCTGTTGATCAAAATGATCCGTTGGAAATTGTATCGACCAGATACCTCGTAACTCACCTACTTCAAAACCCGTGGCCTTATCCTCGGGATATAGTTCCTGGATAGTCTCAAAATCTGATTGAGCGATATCTGTACCGGGATTACCGTGGCAACTTAAGCACAGTTGGCCTTGAATACGAATGGGTGCGTGATAAGTGATGGTGTTGTCCCGGACGTAGGTAACCGGTTTTAGCTCACGGCCTTGCTCTATTTCTCGTATATACTTTTTTATGGCTGCCATTTCCAGTGAGTCGGCTTGGTTAACAGGGTTTCTGGGCTGGTGGGAAACCCGTCGAAGTTCTATGCCGTAATGAGTGGCGAGAGAATCGGTAAGGGGCATTGCTTTTACATTGCAGAATTCCAGCGCGTTTTTTACACCTCCTTCACTCATGGCCTTTTGTAAATTACGGCTTAACGTCTGAAAAGATGCCTGAGTGATTTCCTGTCCCGCTTCGACTACCTCAGTGGTATCAATGCTTACACCTTTATCATTTCTTTCGGATTGTTGGTTGTCGTTTTGGGGACCACAACTCATCAGAAGAACGAAGAGGGTAAGAATAGTAAATCGCATAATAGGATGGTTTTTTAATGGTTGAACTACCCATAAAATACGGCAGAAAGTCTTTTTGAAATTACAGTTAAGGATGAAACAGATGTAGTCTAAATCCTTACATTTTACATCTCCCAGATCTGATCTACTGGTAAGTTATGACTCAGACACCATTCTTTGACGGTTTTTTTGTTCCCATATTTGGTTACAAGTATAAAATCTGCATCCCATTGTTTATACCCCAGCTTAATAATTTTTTGCAACGGCTTTTTGATTCTTTTTAGGTCCTTTGGATTATCACCAATGAATTCGAAGTAATAAATCACATCATTCTTTTTTGCCATCAGAGGAGGGGTATACCCCATCTCCTTTGTTATCATCTTATTGACTTTGGGGTCTGGAAGTTCCGTATCATTGTGAATACGGATATCAGAAAAATTGAGATGTTTTAGTAACCGCGTCAGATCGGTAACTAATATAGAGCTGGCAAATTCGTTCTTCATGATAAATTGTTCCATATGTTATAAGAAAGGGATCTCTCTGTCTCTTTATTGTTTAATAAGAGTATTAAAAAAATGTCTTATTATCAATACACTTTTATCTTAAAAAAATGAATCCGTAATAACCATAAAACCACTTCAGTAGTCATAGGGATCTCCCTACATCACAGCAAAGCAGAAATACTTACTATTAAAATTAGATAATCTTAATCCTAAAAAGAGGTCCAAATGATCGTATTAAGTGGAACAGCAATTTTTTGGTTTATAGCATTGGGGTTGGTGATCGGCTCGCTTTATGGACTTATCATCAAAAAGGAAGGAATATCAGTCGCTGGAAATATAATATGGGGCGTGATTTCATCAGTTTTGACCGGCTCGCTTGGTATATGGCTTGGTTTTGGCGATGGACTGTTATTCGCTTTTATGTATACCATTGCCTTTCTATTTATTGTAAATGTGTTTCACCAACACCATGAGGAAGATATCTATGGAAATAGTAAGCCACGTATTCACTTGGAGTGAGATGACTAAAAAAGAGGTTAACCCTACAATGAGTACTTGAGTCTCAGATTAAATTAATTGCTAAATTTGATAAAATTTTATTATTAAAAATAAAGCAAATAAAAAGGCCCCTGTATACTTATTACAGGAGCCTTTTGCTCTCAAGCAAATAAATTGAAGCCATTGGTTTCCTTTCGCCGGCATGGTCCGGATCAAGTTCAAGGGGTATAATCTCAGTCTCAAATCTCTCGTTCGAGACACCCTCAACCGTTGGCTTCTTGTTGCCCACCTTCCAGTGAACAACGAAAAACCTGAGCACACTCTCTAAGTCCTTTATTAAAAAGTGACTTATCAAGAAGTCGAAGGTTAATTTTCAGACTTGCTTACGTTTGTACCAAAGTACATCCGTAAGTTGTGCTCTTATATTTTTATCATTATTTAAAAGAACTTCTAACTACTTATCTATCTTTAAGTTTCTATTCATAAAATAGCTTTATTAAAGTTACCTGTATGCAGGGAAAATGATGACTAACGTGTAGGGTTTTCCCTATACTTAATCTTTCTTGGATCTGAATTATAGATTTTCATCTATTCCTTGTTTTTTTGCTTCAATACTGTATCGGGTATGAGGGACGGCTTCTAATCTTCCTTTTGATATAGGTTTCCCTGTAGCCTTACAGATACCGTAGGAACCATCTTCAATTCGTTGGAGAGCTTCGTTAAGCCGGTTGATGAATTTTCTAGTTCGTTCCAGTAATTGGTAATTCATCTGTTTTTCTTCGATATCAGAACCAAAATCTCCCATGTGATGCGCAATAGATGACTGATCGGCATCATCGGCCTCATTTAAATTTGAAATGTTACTTTCAATTTTTTCCTCCTGCTCTTCAGCTTCCCTGCGCTTTTCCAGTAGTAATTCCTTAAAGTACTGAAGTGTTTGTTGGTCAAATGGTGATTTAACTGTTGGTGTTTCCATAACATTACCTCATTTCTGTTTGGGTTATTGTCTGTTTTATTTTTAATAACCCACTTTTACAGCTATTGGGACATAATAGATTGATCTATAAAATTTGTAGTGTTATTACTTACATCTTATCTCAAAACTCAACCAATTTAGAAAATACCTTTACTTCCTGTAGGGTATTCGCCCTCATTTAAGATCGGAATCCGCCTGTAGATAAGTGGTATTTGTTTTTTTGATTATTATTTGAAATAAATTTAATTCTCAAAAAGCTATTTACTGGCATGACTATCAAAGAAATAGAAAAAAAAGAATGGAGTAATTATTTCAATTTTTTTTCTAAAAAATTCTTAAAAGACATGCAGCCGGAATGCACTGAAATACGGGTAGTAGCAGATGTACTGGGAATGCAGCCTGAAACGGAGTGGATGCTTATGAGAGGGATTAGAGGGATCACCTATGATGATAAGTCTGATTTGTTGGATATTCAGCTGGATAAATTCAACCGGTTAATTCAAAACCCGGAAAAAATATATGTTGACGAAACGGATGGTGGCTGGCTGCTCAGCTTTGAAGTGGTTCAACATGATGGCACTAAAAGTATCATTGAAATACGTTAATTATCTCTACTTAACTTATGGCTCCTAAGTCCCCATTAATGTTTCAGGCTAATCTGCTGAAACAGGATGCGAAAGAACTTTCCCGCAGACATGTTTTTACCTATCAGAATAAAGATATTCTACCTGTCAAGCCCCGGCTTCAAGATGCTAGAGAAGTATTAACGAAGGCCTATAAGGTTCTGGCAACCTCTGTTAAGCAGAATAAAGATATTACGCCAGCTGCCGAATGGTTGATTGATAATTTTTATATCATCCAGGAGCAAATTGTACAAGTAGAAAACGATTTCCCCATTGGTTATCAGCGCAATCTCCCTAACCTTTCTTCTGGATCGAATAAGGGGATGCCTCGTGTTTTTGATATTGTGCAAAATTTGGCTCTACATACCGATAATGTAATCGATATCGAAGATCTTACCCGGTATGTCCAGAGTTACCAAGAGGAGTTGCCGCTCAAGGTCGGAGAACTTTGGGCTATCCCTATTATGGTTCGCCTGGTACTCATACGTCATTTGGCAACAAAGGCGAGCCGGGTACTCAAGAGGCGTAATATCCGGATGGATATACAAGACCTCATCAACCAGTTAGTGGAGCAGGATACCGATGAGCCAGGGAGAGTGTTGCGCCGGGTTATTGAATGGCTGGACGAACGAAAAGATTCCTATGATGATCGGCTGCTTTATGTTGAACTTGCCCATCAGTTACAGGGAGCCGGACTAATATCTGAAGAGGAGAAGAAATGGTTTGAGTATCGGTTACGCTCCTATGATACTACGCTCGATGAAGCCCTGAGAGACGAAGCCCAGCGGCAATCTAAACTGCAGGTCAGTATTCGAAACGCTATCATATCAATGAGGGAGGCCTCCGAAACGGAGTGGCAGGATTTTGTTGAAGACTGTTCCATTGTTGATAAGATCCTGCGTCTCGACCCGATGGAGACTTTTGCAGATATGGATTCAAGTGCAAAAAATCAGTTCAGAAGTACCATTGAGCGATTGGCAAGTCATTCAGAGTACACCGAGAAACAGGTGGCTGAAGAAGTGCTTGTGCTAACGGAAAGCCATATAAATCACTCCGACAAGGACAGCAATGATATTTTTAAGGATTACTCGGTATTGAAAAAACATGTGGGCTATTACCTGCTCGGAGAAGGGTATGACGAGCTGGCTCGGCGTATCGGATATGATATGCCACTGGGTGAACGTATTCGAAGAAAACTCGAGGAAACAGCAGGGTATTATATTAGCTTTATAGCGGTATTTACCCTTTTTTTACTGGCCGTTCTTTGGTTGACTACTGATGCAATAAGTTCTTCGATATTTGTTTCTTTGAGCGTACTGCTGGTAGGATTTTTCCCCGCCCTTGAGCTGTCAATTTCTGCCATAAACCGCTTTTTTGTATTTTCGCTACCTCCGCGGATACTACCCAAAATGAAGATTAAAGAGGGGATACCGGATCAGGCCCGTACTATTGTTGTAGTGCCAACGCTCGTTAGTTCGCCAGATGATATAGAACGACAGTTGGAGAAGCTGGAAATTACCTCATTGGCCAATCCCGATCCGTCACTGCAATTTGTTTTGCTGTCCGATTTTACGGATGCCGACCAGGAGCATATGCCGGGAGACAAGAGTACTCTTGAAAAGGCCGAACGAGAAATAAACAGACTCAACAAGAAATATTCGTCCCGTTACGGCGATAAATTCTTTGTACTGCACCGCCAACGGAAGTGGAATCCTTCAGAAGACAAATGGATGGGATGGGAACGAAAACGCGGGAAGTTGGAAAAGTTAAATGAGCTACTTTGTAATCCATCTGAAGGGGTGTCATTTTCATATATAATGGGGGATTTTATCGATTCTATCCAGGAAAAACCCGTTCGGTTCGTTTTAACCCTGGATGCCGATACCCGAACTCCACCTGACAGTATTATTGACTTGGTTCGGGTCGCTTCCCATCCTTTGAACAGGGCCTTTTACAACAAGGAAAAGGATCGCATCACCAAAGGCTACAGTATTATCCAGCCTCGGATATCTATTCCACCGGATGCTGCAAACAAGTCTCTGTTTGCACGTATATTTTCCGGGAATGTGGGCATTGATCCCTACACTACCGCTGTATCGGACATATACCAGGATCTGTTTGGGGAGGCCATTTTTACTGGGAAAGGGATTTATGATGTACGTGCTTTTCATACCGTACTTGACGGTCGGTTTCCGGAAAATAGGATACTCTCGCATGATCTGATCGAAAGTAATTATACCCGGGCGGCGCTAAGTACTGATATAGAACTCTTTGATGAGTATCCCACGAACTACGCCAGTTATTGTAAAAGAAATCACCGATGGACGCGCGGTGACTGGCAGATTGCGCAATGGCTCTTTCGGCGGGTGCCCGGACCCGATGGGACCACAAACAATCCTACTAACTTGTTGTCACGTTGGAAGATTTTTGATAACATGCGCCGGTCGTTGAATCCTTTTTTCCTAACTCTCTTTTTTGTTACTGGGTGGTTTTGGCTGCCGGGATCGGCCCTGATATGGACACTCGCAGCCTTTGGTATTCTTGCTTTCCCTATTTATGTAAGCTTCTCTACGGATATATTTAATCGTCCGGCACGTACTAAGTGGAAGTTATATTTTGAGAAGGTTCGGTCTAACCTGAAAATTAATACTCTTCAGGCTGTTTCAACACTGGCTGTTCTGCCGCACCAAGCTGTTATTCAGCTGGATGCTATTGGACGAACGCTGTGGCGGCTGGGGATCACTCAAAAACGATTGCTGGAATGGACCTCTGCTTCACAGGCAGAAACGCTTAGCGCCAATGATCTCAGCTCTTATTTACGCTCAATGGCGGTTTCGGTTGTACTGGGAATCGGTATTTTAGTGATGGGGATACTCATTAAACCCGCTGATCTCTGGATAGTTATTCCTTTTTCGGTGTTGTGGATAAGCTCACCCTGGGTTGCAAAATATTTCAGCATCACTGGCCGTAAGAAGAAAAGCGAGCTTTCTAAAGATGACAAAACTAAACTTAGGACCTATGCCCGTCGTACTTGGTTTTATTTCGAGCGACTGGTTAGTGAGGAATACGCTTGGCTCCCTCCTGATAATGATCAGGAAGATCCCGAGCTGCCTCCGGTTGCCCGTACCTCTCCAACTAATATTGGACTGACACTTGTTTCAACACAAGCAGCCTATGAAATGGGTTATATTACTATGAGTGAGCTATTAACCCGATTGGAGAATACCCTTAATTCGCTTCAGGAGCTTGAACGCTACAAAGGTCACTTTTTCAACTGGTACGAAATTAATTTGGGGGAGGCTCTGAGTCCCAAATATGTATCTACCGTTGACTCAGGTAATCTCGCGGCTGGACTGATCGTAGTAAGGCAGGCGGTGAGCCAACTTATGGGAAAGAGAAATCCTAATGGCGCTTTTTGTGATGGGTTGCGGGATACGCTTGAAACCCTTAGAACTATTATAGCTGATCTACGAGAGGAGATTGACAGCGGACAGGAAATTTGTACGAAGATGAAATCTTGCTTAAACACAATGTCGGAACTGTTGAACAGGGAAGAACCGACCACCATTTCGGATAGCCTCCACTTGTTAGGCGAATTGAAAGAATCTGCCTGTAATCTATGTGGGCAAAATGTTATGGAGCTTAGCGGATCGCTTGGGGATCGGCAGGTGGACGACCTGCTTTACTGGTTGGAAAGTCCCCTTCGACAGATAGAAAGTTTTAAAAATGAGTTACGACAGTTGAACACCTCGGTTGCGGACAATTCCTTGCAGCTTTCCCCCCAGGCACGGTTAAAGAACCTGGAAAAGAGGACAGAAAACAGCGCCTACAAGCTGTTGAAAAGGTGGGAAACCCAAATTCAATCCATCAGTGATATCAGCGAGCGACTGGTTTCCGAAATGGATTTCCGGTTTTTGTACTATAAAAAACGCGGCCTTTTCAGTATTGGCTATAATGTGGAGAAAGCAGATCTTGACGAGGGGACCTATGATCTGTTGGCCAGCGAAGCGCGTATTGCTTCTCTGATTGCTATTGCGAAGGGAGATGTTCACTCGGAACATTGGTTCCGGTTAAGTCGACGGTTGACCAGCCGAAATCAGCATGAGTTTCTGCTTTCTTGGGGCGGAACCACCTTTGAATATTTGATGCCCCATCTGTTTCAAAAATCGTATCCCGGTACCTTATTAAGTCATACTTATGGACATATAGTAGATCTACAGCGGGAGTATGCAGAAAAGTTTAAACGTCCTTGGGGTTTCTCCGAGAGTGCCTATAACAGTCTAAATATGGATTTGAACTACCAGTATCGAGCCTTCGGGATACCTGGTCTCGGTCTGAAAAGGGGATTGGCCGAGGATTTTGTTGTGGCGCCCTATGCTTCTGTCCTATCGCTTATGGTAGCCCCGAAGAAATCGCTAAACAATTTGGTAGAACTGGAAAAAATAGGAGCACTGGGACTAAAGGGCTTCTATGATGCCGTAGATTTTACACCAGATCACTTGTCGAAATCGGAATCCTACAAGGTGGTTAAAACCTATATGGTGCACCATCACGGGATGAGTTTTATGGCTCTTTTAAACGTGCTGCATAATTGGTCGATCCATAGCTATTTTCATTCCGATCCCCAGATTAAAGCCTGTGAACTCCTACTGCAAGAGCGTATTCCTCGCGGTATTCCGGTTAAAGAACCCTATCCGATTGATGTAGAGATGGAACCCGGGGAACAGCAGAGTATTACGTATACGGTGGATCACGCCGGATTGAATAGTCTTGATGACGCTCCCCCGCGGGTACACTTGCTTTCAAATGGTCGGTTTCATTCGTTTGTAAGTCACGCCGGTACCGGATGTTCTCGCTATGATAATCTAAGACTCACCGGTTGGAAACCCGATGCTACAGAAGATCCGCTAGGGGAGTTTATTTATATAAAAGATCGTGAAAGCGGCATTTATTGGTCGGCCTTTCATCAGCCGGTAAAACGGAAGCCCGATCGTTACGATACATGGTTTCATAATGGCAAGGTACAAACCTCTAGAGTAGATGAATGGATAGAAACGACAACGGAAGTATGTGTTTCACCGGAGAATCCCATTGAGCTCAGAAAAATTACGCTCACTAACTATTCTGACCGTGAGAGGAACCTTGAGCTTACCAGTTATGCCGAAATCGTACTCAATGGAGCAAAGGACCATAAATCACATCCGGCTTTTTCAAAGTTATTCCTGCAGACCGACTATCTGGCGGAGCACCATGGTATTATCGCGTGGCGTAGGCCCCGGAATGCAGATGAAGACTCCTTATGGATGGTTCATATGGTAGCAAGTTATGATCTGGAGAATCTATCTGAACCGCTGCAATTTGAAACGGAACGAGCAAATTTTATAGGTCGGGGGCGGTCGCTGAAAAATCCTCAGGCTATGGATTCAGGATTTAAGCTCACCGGCTCAATTGGAAATGTATTGGATCCCATACTAAGCCTGCGCCGGTCAGTAACATTGGGTCCGGGCGAAAAGATGCAGGTCACCTTTGGGACCGGCTGGGCTGGTAGCCGGGAAGAAGCAGAAGAGCTTGCCGATATGTTTGACAATCCGCATGCGGTAGAACGTTCTTTTGAACTTGCATCTGTCTATAATACAGTTGAACTGGAGCATGTTGGAATAAGCAGCAAACAATTTCAGTATTTTCAAAAGCTGACAGGATACATGTTATATAATGATTCCCGTTTCAGAGCCGATTCGGAAGTCCTTGTACGAAATCGTCGCCAGCAGTCAGAGTTATGGTCATACGGGATTTCAGGAGATCAACCGATTATAGTATTCAGAATTAGTAAGACCGACCAGTTAAAATCACTAAAAAAGATGTTGAAGGGACATCTTTTTTGGAAGCATCGTGGGTTACGGGCTGATTTGGTGATAATTAATGATCATCCACCGAGCTATGCCGACGAGCTTCAGGAGGGTATTCAGCAGGCGATCGAGGCCTTACACAGCAGCCACCGGGGACTTGGAGAGGGGGAGGTGTTTACTCTGCGATCTGACCGTCTGTCCGATGAAGACTTAACCCTTATTTTGACAGTTGCTTCGGTCGTGTTCAAAGGTTCCCTTCCAGAGATAGAGAAACTTGACTCCGGTCATAATGATGAAGTAAACTCCTTTAGCGGAGACCAGCAACCCCGACCATACAGGAAGGCTTCGATCGTTGAGGAAAAATATGAAAGAGATGACCAGATTGAAAGTGATCTGCAGTTTTTTAACGGTTACGGAGGTTTTTCCAACATTGAACGGGAATACCGCATCATTATTAAACCTGATTTTGACCAAGGAACCTTTCAGTATCCTCCGGCCCCCTGGATCAACGTCATTGCCAATTCGAACTTCGGTTTCCTGGCTACTGAAAGTGGAGCCGGGTATACCTGGAGTGAAAACAGCCGGGAAAATAAATTAACTTCCTGGTCTAATGATCCGGTGCTTGATCCTCCTGCAGAGGCGTTTTATATCCGCGATGAAGAAAAACACGTTTATTGGTCCCCCACACCATCGCCTGTGCCTGGGCAACATCGCTATGAGGTATCACATGGATTTGGATATACTCGATATGAACATACCTCTCATGACATCGAATCCGAACTGCTTCAGTTTGTCCCTGCGAATGATCCGGTCAAGATTTCCAGGTTGAAAATACGTAACAACAGCGAGGAGCAGAGAGCTCTTTCTCTGTTCAGTTATCGTGCGTGGGTGTTGGGGATCAACCGAGAAGATTCCGCTCCCTTTATAATTCAGGAAGCGGACCAGGATGAGCATGCCATCTACGCACGTAACCATTATAACAACGAATTTGCAGATCGCGTAGCTTTTGCTTCCTCCTCAATCTTAGAAAGGGATGGGCCTGAGGTCTTGTTTTCAACTGATCGGCTGCGATTTATCGGCCGGAATGCATCGCTTGAAAGACCGGCAGCGGTTCTAGGAGAAGCTAATCTTGACAATATAGTCAAAACGGGTGGGGATCCCTGTGCTGCCTTTCAGATCAAGGTGATAGTGGAACCGGGGGAAGAAATTGAATGGATTATGGTTATGGGAGAAGCCAAAAACAGCGATGAAGCGAAAAGGTTCGTACAGAAATATCAACACAAGAAGGAGGTGGATAAGGCATTTCAGGATAGTACAGCGTTTTGGGAAGAACGTTTGGGACGTATCCAAATAGAAACGCCTGATTCCTCCCTTAACCAGATGATGAACGGTTGGCTGATGTATCAAAATATAGCCTGCCGTATGCTCTCGCGCACAGGGTTCTATCAGGCTGGTGGAGCGTATGGTTTTCGCGATCAGCTGCAGGATGCCATGACCGGCCTGTATTTTGACTCTCAAATGACCCGGGAACAAATTTTATTGCATGCTTCCCGACAGTTCCCAGAGGGTGATGTGCAGCACTGGTGGCATCCTCCGACTGGCAGAGGGGTTCGAACTAAAATATCTGATGACAGGCTTTGGCTTCCCTATGTAGTTAATTTTTATATCGAGTCGACCGGTGATGAGGAAATTTTAGAGGAACAGATTCCATACCTCGAAGCACGGACACTGGAAGAGCATGAACACGAGGTTTACCTGAAGCCCCAGCAGTCGAATAAAAAGGCTTCTCTTTATGAACATTGTATCAGGGCTATTGAGGTAACTATGAAAACTGGTAAGCACGGTCTGCCGTTGATGGGGACCGGCGACTGGAATGACGGTATGAACCGAGTGGGGGACGAAGGAAAAGGTGAGAGCGTATGGCTGGGGTTCTTCCTGCATATTATCTTAAAAGAGTTCACAGAATACTGTGAAAAGAAGGGAGAGAAGGAAAGAGCTGAACGCTACCACACAGAGGCTCGGAAGTTAGCAAAACATCTCAACAATGAAGGATGGGATGGCGCATGGTATCTGCGTGCTTTCTATGACGACGGCACCCCGCTGGGATCAGCAGGGAATCAGGAAGGGCGTATAGATGCAATTGCACAATCCTGGTCGGTAATATCGGGAGTAGCTCCCAAAGAGAAAAAGAAGAAGGCTCTTGAAGCACTGGAAACATATTTAGTTTCTAAAGAGGATCGTATTATCCGCCTGCTCACACCGCCCTTTGATCAAACGGATCAAAACCCGGGATATATAAAAGGTTATATCCCCGGCGTACGAGAAAATGGAGGACAATATACCCATGCAGCCGTCTGGGCGATCAAGGCGTTTGCCGAGAGTGGTTTTGGGGATAAGGCCGTCGAGTATCTACATATGATTAATCCGGTTAACCACGCAGCGACCCCGGAGCAGGTGTCAAAGTACAAGGTTGAGCCTTACGTTGTGGCGGCAGATGTTTATGGCGAACCCCCACTTACCGGTCGGGGTGGTTGGACTTGGTATACCGGATCGGCAGGGTGGATGTACCGGGTGGCCTTGGAATCGATCCTGGGCATTCAAATCAAAGAGGATGTGATGACAATACAGCCGGCGATTTCCTCGAAATGGGATTCCTA
Organism: Fodinibius sp.; assembly: GCA_041642075.1. Taxonomy (GTDB): domain Bacteria; phylum Bacteroidota; class Rhodothermia; order Balneolales; family Balneolaceae; genus Fodinibius. The sequence continues at coordinate 7,329 of JBEPXF010000005.1, read as the reverse complement.
CCAGCTGGAATGGAGATTGCAAGATGGACAGACCGTTTATCAGCTGAAAATTAATAATCCCGATGGATTACAAAGCGGCGGACTTAAAGGAACAATTGATGACGAACCGGTTCATTTTCCGGAAGGAAAAGCACAAATTACATTGAAAAGCGATAACCAAAAGCATTCCATTTCATTACAACTTATACCTTAAAAATAACTCCAATGGACCCACGTTTGCCGCTGGGATAAAATGTAATAGATTCCCTCACATTTTATCCCCCGAAGACCGTACAAGAGGTGACAGCAGGCTATCGTATAATTCAATAGACGGTCATCCGACGTCTGGTCTTGTAAAACGATTTGGATAGCAGTTTGGAAAGGTTTCCAGTGGTGTAGATGCGGAACCTTAATGGCCGTATATGGTTTATATAAATAGGGAGAGTTGCTCCCCGAAATGTTGAACAGTTTAGTAGGCAGCGGTATAGTTATAGATAAAAGAAGTAGGAGTTAGTTATGGAAAAGATTAAAGTGCTTGTACTGGATGATAATATATTAGTTCGGCAGGCCATCTCGGGTATACTAAACCAAGAATCCGATGTAGTGGTCAGGGTCAGCGGTGAGATAAAAAAAAGTGAACAATTAGTTAATGAAGTAAATCCTGGTGTTGTTTTATTGGATATTAATGACTCCGCATCGGATGGATATACGACTTTTAATACTCTGCGAATACGGTTCCCCAAGCTGCCAATAGTGGTTATCAGTTCCCGTTCGGAAAGTGGAGCTAAGGCTGCTCTCTATGCTTTTCGCAACGGAGCGGTCAATGTTATTACGAAACCGGAAAAAAGTAATGCCCTTTTATTCGCCACTCGCCATTTTGCGAAGCGCCTGCCGCCCATAATAAGAGGGATAGAGCGTGTGATCAACAGGAATACTATCGACGGATGGTTGGCAGAAAAGGAGTCCCACCAGTCCCTGGCTAACACAGAAGAGGATCCGGAAAAAGAAAGAGGTAGGATGAATAGAGGACCGATCAGATTAATTGTTATTGGGGGTAGCATGGGTGGTCCGAAGGCACTGAATGACATTCTTAGTAAGCTCCCTGCTGATTTTCCCATTCCGATTATTTCCGCTCAACACTTTCCGAAGTTTTATACACGGGCATTGGCACAGTCTTTGGAAGAAATATCTCCTATGAAAGTCAGAGAAGTTATTAAGGAGACAGCACTGATGCCGGGAACGGCTTGGCTGGCCCCCGGAGGCCGGCATTGCGAAATTAAACAAAGAGGCAACCGACCTTTTTTAAATGTGCATCGGGGTCCCCGAGAAAACGACGTTCGTCCCTCTATCGATGTCCTTTTTAGATCTGCCGCAAGATTATATGGGCCAGAGGTGTTAGGTATTATTTTAAGCGGAAATGGCGTTGATGGATTGGCGGGTGCCCGGGCAATTCGGAAGGAAGGAGGATATATTATCGTGCAGGATCCCAATAGTGCGATGGTCGATGACCTCCCAATGTCTGTGATAAGAGAAGGGTTGGCCGATCACTATTCTTCCGCAGAACAGATAAGCCGTCAGCTGTTAAAACATTTGATACATCCTCTGAAAACTCGGGAGATAAAAGGATATAATAACATTTATCTTTTTAATAAAGATCAGGATTACTTCCAAACCTTATGATGGATCAATATTCTCAAGAGATTCTATGAACAGCCAACATTCATTTGATACTCCTGAAAAGACGTGGGCTGTTGAAGCAGGAGATATTCTAACGACGTTAGAGAGTGAACAGCAGAGCGGACTTACCGGTTCGGAAGTCCAAACCCGTCTTAAACAATTCGGCCATAACCAGCTTAGAAAACATCAGACAAAGAGTTTATGGCAAATTCTTGTTGATCAAGTCAAGAGTTTGATCATCCTGTTACTGGCTGCGGCTGCCTTAGTATCTTTTCTTTACAATGAAATATTGGAAGGCTGGGCTATTGCGATTGTTATTATCATAAATACGGGTATAGGTTTTTTTACCGAATTGAGAGCTGTCCGATCGATGGAGGCCCTGTTCAAGCTTGGCAAGGTTGAGACCAGGGTACGCAGAGATGGGGAGGTCATGATGGTAGACGCCCGGGACTTGGTTCCCGGTGATATCATCTTGGTGGAGGGAGGCGATATCATTACGGCAGACGTTCGAATCCTTACTTCTTCAAAACTACAGGCCGATGAATCTGCCCTGACCGGGGAGAGTATGCCGGTGGGTAAAAGCCCGGAACCGATTCATGAAGATACGGTTCTGGGCGAACGTACTTCCATGCTCTACAAGGGAACGTCAATAACTCGGGGCTCGGGAGAAGGTGTGGTCGTGTCCACTGGTCAGGAAACGGAATTGGGGCATATTTCTTCGCTGGTAGAGGAGGCCGAAGAGGAGCAGACACCGCTGGAAGAACGGCTTGACCGGCTCGGTTACCGGCTGATTCTACTAACTTTTGTGATAACGATCTTTATATCGATAAGCGGTATTCTGTCAGGCAAGGAGATGTTTCTGATGATCCAAACCGGTATTGCCCTGGCCGTGGCTGCTATCCCTGAAGGGTTGCCGATTGTTGCCACTATCGCCTTGGCCAAGGGGATGCGTATTATGGCCCGAAAAAATGCCCTTATCAACCGGCTTTCGTCTGTTGAAACACTGGGGGCTACAGAAGTAATTTTTTCAGATAAGACAGGGACACTCACCGAAAATAAAATGAGTGTTACCCAGTTATTTCTCTCAGAAAAGGAGATAGAGGTTGATTCAGAATTTTCAGGAAACAATGGAGAAGAGGAGGAGATAAGGCTAGCATTAGAAACAGGGGTGTTTTGTAATAACGCTACATATACGGCTGATACTGATGGAAAGAGTAGCGGGGATCCCCTGGAAATAGCATTGCTGGAAGTGGGCCATCTTGCCGGTATTGAAAGAGATAAGCTCCTGGAGCATTATCCCGAAGTTCGGGAAGAAGCCTTTGATCCCGAGGTTAAAATGATGGCCACGTGGAATGAAATAGAATCGGGCAGATACCGACTCTCGGTCAAAGGGGCTCCAGATACGGTATTGGAGCATTGTGACTCCTATTTGGCAAAGGGGGAAAGCCGTTCGTTAACCGAGGAGGAGCGGGAAAAGTGGAAATTAGTGAATGAAGAACTTGCTTCCGACGGTTTGCGGGTACTTGCTTTGGCTTATCGGGAAACGGATACGTCTGATGGTGATCCTTTTGAGAAACTTGTATTTATCGGAATGGTAGGATTGTTGGATCCACCAAGGAGTGATGTTAAGAAAGCAATGGAAGCCTGCAGGGAAGCAGGAATCCGTGTTGTTATGGTGACGGGCGATCAACCTCATACGGCCGAATATATTGCAAGATCAGTAGGCTTAGTTACCGAAGAAGAGGTGGAAGTGATTCACGGGAGAGATCTGCCCTCTCCAAAGGAGCTGGAATCATCACAGCATGATACCAATAAGATTATATCAGCCAATATTTTTGCCCGTATCAGCCCTAAACAGAAACTTGATCTTATTGAATTATACCAGAAGAAGGGGCACGTCGTTGGCATGACCGGTGACGGGGTGAATGACGCACCGGCTCTTAAAAAAGCGGATATAGGTATCGCGATGGGGAAGCGCGGCACTCAGGTAGCTAAAGAAGCATCAGATATGGTATTGACGGACGACGCCTTTTCGACAATTGTTACAGCTATTGAGCAGGGACGTGTTATTTTTACGAATATACGGCGGTTTGTATATTATCTATTGTCCTGTAATGTCAGCGAAGTGTTTGTAGTGGGATTGGCTTCTCTTCTGGGAGCACCGTTACCGATATTGCCGCTTCAAATACTTTTTTTGAACTTGGTAACTGATGTTTTTCCGGCTCTTGCCCTCGGCGTCGGAGAAGGTACGCAGGGAGTGATGCAGCAGTCTCCCCGCAAAGTTGATGAACCGATTTTGAGTCGTAAGCATTGGATCGGCATAGGGAGTTATGGAATGGTAATAACAAGTGTAGTTCTTGGAGCCCTGTTCATTGGTCTGTATTGGCTGGAACTCTCCGAGCGCGAAGCTGTTACCCTCAGCTTCCTGACTCTTGCTTTTGCCCAGCTTTGGCACGTATTCAATATGCGGGATAAGAACAGTGGTATCCTTGACAATGCAATTGTACAGAATAAATGGGTATGGAGGGCTATTTTCTTATGTCTCATACTTATATTTGGAGCTCTTTTTGTCGGACCTGTTGCTGAAGTGATGCAATTGTCGCCGCCGACCGTTGAGGGCTGGTTGGTGGTAGTGGTCATGAGCTTGATACCGCTGTTGGTTGGACAGCTACAAAAGGTCTGGGCTCAGAATTTGGAGGGTAGAGAATGATTTTGTCTTGAAGTCCGGTATAAATGGAGTGTGTTTATCTTATTTTCAATCATTGAACGCTATCAGGCAATATTAAAACTATGAAAGGATCGTTAAATCTGGGTAAGCTTGCAGGAATCAGGGTCAGGGTTCACTGGACCTTTATGCTGCTGATACTCTGGATTGTTTTTCTGGAGATAAGCAGAGGGAATGACTTGGGAGCCATACTGTGGAGTATATTATTTATATGCGTTCTGTTTGGATGCGTGGTACTGCACGAACTGGGTCATGCGTTAACGGCCGGTAAATTTAACATAGGTACCCGGCAAATAACACTTCTGCCAATTGGTGGAGTAGCAAGTCTTGAGGCCATGCCCGAAGACCCTCGGGAGGAGTTCCTCGTTGCTATAGCAGGTCCGGTCGTAAATGTGATTATAGCATTACTGCTTTATCTTATCGTACCGATGGATAGCTACCTGAATCAGGATCCCGAGATGCTTGAGGAGACGTTGAGTTCCATAAATTCAGCAAACTTTTTGTTTTATCTGTTTTCAGCCAATGTAATGCTAGTCTTATTTAATCTCATACCCGCGTTTCCGATGGACGGCGGAAGAGTATTCCGGGCTTTGCTCTCAATGAAGTACGACCGGGTAACCGCCACTCAAATGGCGGCCCGGTTGGGGCAGGGGGTGGCGTTCTTTTTCTTTCTGGTCGGACTACTGTACAACCCCATCCTCATATTAATTGCTATTTTTGTTTATTTCGGCGCGCAGGGAGAAAATATAATGGTGCAACAGATCGCTCTGCTTAGGGATCATAAGGTGAAAGATGCAATGATGACCGATATTACGACTGTTCAGCCCGATGATACGCTCAACGAAGTGGTTGATATTATTTTAACCGGAACGGAACGGGATTTTGTGGTCATGGACAATGGAGAAGTGAGTGGCATTCTCTATCAGTCTGATCTTATGCAGGCATTTAAAAATAAGAATGCCGAGGTCAAAGTACGTAATGTTATGGATGATGAGTTTTACTTGGTTCAAATCGATGATAATTTAACAGATATTTACCGCAAGGTGCGCTCAGGTAATAAAACCTTCTTCCCAGTTATGGAAGGAGGGAGATTAGCGGGTGCTATCGATATGAATAACATTAATGAATTTATGACCTTCCGGGCTCCTTTGGATTATTAGTCGCATACCAATCATTTTATCCTGTTTAGGTATATAAAAGAAATCCTCTTAATTAATTATCAGTTTGTTAATATCGCTAAAAGGGATGTATATTTTGCTTCAGGGAGATGCAATTCTAGAGCGATCGTACGATAAGAGGTGAGTAAAAATAATTTGACACTGAGTTCTGTGGATAGATATTCATTTTTTTCATTGAGATTTCCTTGGAAAAAGCCTAACTTTCGTCGCTTCCAGAGTGATGGAACATTTCGACTAAAATTACCAAAAATTAACTCATTATAATCGACTATTAGATAATGAATAAAGGAACCGTTGCACAGGTCATTGGTCCGGTTGTGGATGTGGACTTTGATGAGGGAAGCATCCCCCCCGTATTAAATGCCCTCTATATTGAACGCGAAGACAAATCTAAACTTTATCTGGAAGTTGCCCAGCATCTCGGAGAAAATCGTGTACGTACCATTGCGATGGACTCTACCGATGGGTTGGTTCGGGAAATGGAAGTCATTAATACCGGTGCTCCAATCTCTATGCCAGTCGGCGAAGATATTCGTGGTAGAGTATTTAACGTAGTTGGAGAACCAATTGATGGCATTGAACCACCCAAAGGAGAACGAACTTATCCTATCCATAGATCGGCTCCCGAATTCAAAGACCTGGCAACTTCTACTGAGATGCTTGAAACCGGTATTAAGGTTATTGATTTGCTTTGTCCTTATGCCAAAGGTGGAAAAACCGGACTTTTCGGTGGTGCCGGAGTAGGAAAGACGGTTCTTATTCAGGAGCTTATTAATAATATTGCGAAAGGTCACGGTGGATTATCCGTATTTGCTGGGGTAGGAGAGCGTACCCGGGAAGGAAATGACCTAATCCGCGAGATGCTTGAAGCCGATATTATTGACTATGGAGAGGTTTTTAAAGAATCTTTCGAGGAAGGTAAATGGAATCTTGAAAAGGTAGACAAGGATGCTCTTAAAGAATCGAAAGCTGCCTTTGTATTTGGCCAGATGAATGAGCCACCGGGAGCCCGTGCACGTGTAGCGCTGTCGGGCCTGACGATTGCGGAGTATTTCCGTGATGAGGTAAGCCGGGATATTCTATTTTTTATTGATAATATTTTCCGTTTTACGCAGGCAGGATCTGAAGTTTCTGCTTTGCTGGGTCGAATGCCATCAGCTGTTGGATATCAGCCCACACTTGCTTCGGAAATGGGTGACCTGCAGGAGCGAATTACTTCTACTAAAAATGGATCTATTACGTCTGTACAGGCGGTTTATGTACCGGCTGATGATTTGACAGACCCCGCACCAGCAACCACATTCGCTCACCTTGATGCAACAACGGTATTAAGCCGGGCGTTGACCCAGATTGGTATTTATCCTGCGGTGGATCCACTTGATTCTTCTTCCCGAATTCTTGATCCCCACATTGTAGGTGAAGAGCATTATAATACGGCCCGTGGAGTTATTGAGATATTGCAGAAATATAAGGATCTGCAGGACATTATCGCTATTCTCGGTATGGACGAGCTTTCCGATGAAGACAAAACAGTGGTTGCCCGTGCCCGTAGAATTCAGCGTTTCCTGAGTCAGAACTTTCACGTAGCTGAACAGTTTACTGGTCAGCCGGGTGTTTTCGTAAATGTTGACGACACCGTGAAAGGATTCAAGAAAATCCTGGACGGAGAGCTCGATCATTTACCTGAAAAAGCCTTCTATATGGTTGGAACTATTGAGGACGCCATAGAAAAAGGTGAAAAATTATTAGCTGAAGAAAAAGAAGCTGAGG
>JBEPXF010000004.1:0-49835 GCA_041642075.1 Fodinibius sp. | reverse complement strand
CGTCAATGAGTTCCTGCCTGTTTGAGCTTTTTAGAATATAGCCCGAGGCTCCTGCCTCTATCATCTGTCGTATATGCTGGTCCTCATCCAACATAGTAAGAGCTAAAATTTTAATATCCGGATGTGTTTCCTTGATTTGTCGGGTAGCTTCTATGCCATTCATCTCCGGCATGGAAATATCCATAATAATGAAATTAATCTCTTTTTCTCGTTCATCGCAAATATCAACTGCTTCCTGCCCATTTTGAGCCTCTGCAATAATCTCAAAGCCTATTTCATCTTCCAATAGGGCACACATACCATCTCGTACTATATCATGGTCGTCTACAAGTAGTATATTTATTTTGCCCATAGATATTAATGTTATTTACGCAGGGTTTCCAGGTGTGGTATATTGATGGTTGCTGTCATTCCCTCTCCTGGTTGCGATTTAATGTCAAGAGTACCTTGTAAGTTAGAAACCCTTGTTTTTATACTGCGAAGACCCAACCCCTTATTACCATGCTTTTCTTCTAATTGTGCGCCCTTGCCATCATCTTCAATGATAAGTTTAACCGAATTATGATTGACTTGCAACTTTGTAGAAATGGTGGAACAGTCGGCATGACGAACGGCATTGGAAAGTAGCTCTTGGATAATGCGGTAAATGTTGATTTCGGCCTGGTCCTTTAAATTGAGTTCCTCTTTGTTATAGTCAAAGTGGAAAATTATATCTGAACTTTTTTGAAGATTCTGGATCAGGTTTTTAACAGCCATAACTAGTCCATACTCTGCAATAGTTTTCGGCATCAGGTTATAGGCAATGCTTCGGGTTTCAGAAAGGGCGTTTTTCAGAAGCGATAGTCCCGTTTGGAATTGCTGTTCTCTCTTCTCTGGTAATTGCCGGATATCTTTTTTTATGGATTCAAGATTCATGTTGGCCGCAACGAGGTATTGCCCCAGACCGTCGTGCAATTCATGAGCAATACGTTTTCGTTCCCGGTTTTCGCCCTCAATAACCGATTCAATAATCTTCTGTTGCATGTGCTTTTGTTCGGTAATGTCGTGCATAAGTGCAAGCCTGTAGGTTTTGTCTTTGTACTGCACATTTGCTGCAGTCACTTCAACATGTATTAGGCTTCCATTTTTTTTGAGATGTCTCCATTCGCCAAAGTATGATTTTTCGCTCCGGTGTTTATCTATAGCATTTTTTAGTTTTTCTATATTCTCGGGCGGTCGGATATCAGCTAATGTCATATTTAAAAATTCTTTTTCCGAATAACCGTAATGCTTGATGGCTGCCTGGTTCACTTCCACAAATTCCAATGTATCAGGATTATAAATCCACATTGGTTCAGGATTATCCTTAAAAATATGACGGTATTTTTTCTCAGATTCGCGGAGTCGTTGTTCAGCTTCTACGCGTTCTGTGATATTATTTAAGGTGCCCACCATACGTACCGCTTCCCCGTTTTCATTTCTGATTATTATTCCTTGATCAATAATGTGAGCGCTAGAGCCATCAGACAGTTTAAACCGGTATTGTTCTTGCCAAAATTTGTCTTCTCCGTTGATAGCTTTTTCCAAACTTTCAGTGGCCCGGTCCTTATCTTCGGGATGAATATGGTCGGTCCATGATGACAGATCATCGGCCAGTCTACTTATGTCATAGCCAAAATGGTCCTCAAAGCCTTTGCTCCACCAGAGGTTGTTATCGGTCAGATCAAAATCCCAAATAACATCACTTGTAGTTTGTGCAACTAGCTGGAACCGTTGCTTTTCTTTGGCAAGTTCTTTTTCTACTTGTTTACGCTCGGTGATATCCTGAACAATGCCCAGTAATTTTATAACTTCGCCCTCCTCATTTTCTTTGGGTATTACTATTGCCCGGACAAACTTGTTATTACCTTTATTAGTTTTAAGTTCCAGGTCAATATCACTGGATTTTTTCTCCTCTACAGCTTTCTCAATAGCCTCATTATGTTTACGTAAAGAAGATCCGTGATAATTTGTTTGGACTTCCTCATAGGAGGGAACCCCCAGTTCCGGATCGCGTTCGAATATTTTATACATTGTTGGAGACCAGGTAATTTCTTCGGTTTCTATATCAAGTTCCCAGTCCCCGATTTGGCCAATTTTTTGGGATCGCAATAAGCGTTCTTGCCGTCGTTTGAGCTCCAGTTCATTTTTCTTTCGATCGCTGATGTCCCTAACAACGCTTACCACCTTGTCAACTTCTCCGTCTTCATCATAAACCAGTGTAACGGTATGACCAGAATAGAATGTGCTTCCATCTTTTCGCTGCATTACAAACTCAGTCTGGAATACACCTTTTTCTAGTAAAACCTCTTCGCTTAGTTTGCCAAATTCTTCAAATTTAGTTTCGCTAACGTGTAGCTTTCGGGTGGAACTGCCTTCGAGTTCTTCTTTACTGTATCCAAATAGTTCTTCTGTGCTTTTGTTGCAATCGATAATGGTACGACTCTCATAGTCCAGAATGATAAGGCTCGATTCCAGGCTCTCAAAAGTTTTTTTAAGTAGTTTTTGGGATTCGCGGATCTTTGCCTGTGACGCTTTAATCTCGCTCATATCTATACCGATTCCGACGGAAGTATTATCGGTAAGGCGAATATTGGTCCATGAAGTGGGGAGATCCTCACCCGATCTGGTAGTCATCTTAAATTCTTTCCATCCAATACCCGTATTGCTCATAAAATTCACAGCTTCTTTTCGGGTTTCTAAATCGGGATAGACCGCTTTTAAAAGGTCAATATTTTGCTCTGTAATTTCTTCGTTTGTCCAGCCAGTTACTTTTTCGAACTCTTTGTTTACTTCAAATGCCTCCAGGTCGGGATCGTAAATGGTGATCAGAACTGGAATACGCTCAAAGAGAATATCGTTGAGCTCTTTTTCTGTTTTAAGCTCTTCAACCAGCTTTATTAATTCATTTTCGCTGGAAAGGAGTTGCCGTTCGTGTAGTTTTAGTAGCCAGAAAAGACCAAGGGCAGTAACGGTTACATAGAACCATCCTTTATAGGTTTGCAATATTGAAAGGGCGTGAGTATTGCTAACCAGAGATTCAAGAAATTGATCGGTAAAGGCAATCCAGAGACCAGCAACAATAAGATAAATGACTGTTATCTTAAGCGGGGATAGCGATATATTTTGGTTGTTATTTCCCAAAAATGTAATCCTTTATGCTATGATTTACCTCACACTACAAATAGACAGTGTAAGCGATTTTTAGGTAATAATATAGGTTGATTTTTATAGTAAGGGGGAGTTACAGGAGGACTAATAAAAGAGAATATAGGGATAGATAGAATGTAACAAAGGCAACCAAAATTTAGGTCGCCTTTATATTCTATTTTTATATTAAATTTTGATAAATCTATCCTTGCTTTCGCGTTGATATCCCAAACGGCATATACAAAGGACAGGTGCTCAAAAAGCTTGTCAGTAAAAATACAATTGCCAGCACTCCCAGAATGATAGCTGTAGTACCTGAAATAACATTTGTGAAATAGAGTATGCCTACTACAATAGCGAGCAAAGTTCGGATTAGTCGGTCGGCAGTTCCCATGTTTTTATTCATAACGAGTACCTCTTTTTGGATTTAGGTTAGGTGATGATTCATTATATGAGATAAACAAGTCCGGTAATAATTCCGTTGCACAGCAGGCAAACAGTCAGCAATTTGATTCGTTTTTCTCAATATTTGTATTGGTCATGTTTAATTATTTATTGACAACCGGCATGAATTCCCGAAGCGGAAGGCTGCCTGAAGCGTCTTTTTTGTTAGCATCACGTTCTGCTACCAGTTCGTATACAATGCGATCGCTGCGATAGTATCGTTTTTGATAGTAGATTGGTTTTTCTCCAACTGTTAACGAAATACGATCGATGACCAGCAGGGCTGTTCCGGGTTCCAACTTCAGGTGTTTGGCAATATCATCCGGTGAATTTTCGGCTTCGATGCGGAAGTAGCCTTTTTCGACAGGAATATCAAAATCCTTTTCCAGAATATCGTAAATGGTTTCGTCTTTAAGGTCATAGCCCTCAATAAGCTGACCGTAAAACATGGGCAGCCAGGTAATATCAAAGGCGATTGGTTCGCCATCGCCAAGTCGCAACCGGTCCAGCCGTACTACGGTGCTTTCCGGATCAAGATTTAGAACACCGGTAATCTGGTCGGTGGCTTTTTCTGTCGTCAGTTTAATAACTTCGGATGACGGCTCGAGTCCGGCACGCCGCATATCTTCTTCAAAATCGGTGAGCTGAATAAATGACTGTCGCGGCCGATCATCACAGACAAAAGAACCGAGTCCCTGTGATCGATAGATAAGCCCCTCGTTTTCAAGTGTTTGCAGGGCTTTACGCACCGTAACACGGCTGACATCAAATTTTTTGCAAAGCTCGTTTTCTGAAGGCAGTTTTTCATCAATTTCATAGGTGCCCTCCTCAATTTGGCTTTCCAGCCACTCTGAGATCTGTTTATGTCGAGGAATTCCTTCTTTAAGCATAGTTTTGATCTTCGGATAAAATTATTTACTTGTAATCTAATATAAAATACATGTAATAACAAGTAGTATTAAGCGTTTTATGAACGATTATTACCTTTAATTATACCATATAGTCAAATTTTATCAACCTGATAAATAAGAAATTCCGATTTGTAACTACTTGTATTGACAAGTATAAAATAAACCATTACATTAGTCTAAGAAAATAAAACAGTCGGTGCAGCAATGGCCGACAGAACATAAAATCCAAATATGCTTCTATTATGATTGATCTATTATATGAGCCGTGGCCATGGTATGTGGCTGGACCTATTATCGGTTTGACCGTTCCTATTTTGTTGCTGCTGGGCGGCAAGATGTTCGGCGTTTCGGCGAACCTTCGTCACACCTGCGCGGCCTGTAACTTTGGCAACGTTCAGTTTTTTAATTACGACTGGAAATCCGCCGGTAAATGGAATTTTACATTTTTGTTTGGATCTGTAATCGGTGGATTTTTGGCAGGATATGTTTTTGCCAATCCTGATCCCATCAATCTGGCATCGTCTACCATCGCCGATTTACAGGCGTTGGGTATTCAAGATTTTGATGGGTTGGTACCCGATGATCTGTTCACTTGGGGATCGCTTGGTTCTGCTACCGGACTTACGGTATTAGGCCTGGGTGGTTTTCTGGTGGGTTTTGGTGCCCGGTACGCCGGAGGCTGTACCTCGGGTCACGCCATTTCAGGATTATCTGATCTGCAGTTGGCCTCATTATTGGCCGTCATCGGTTTTTTTATTGGCGGACTGATTATGACCTACTTAATTTATCCACTGATTTTATAACCAGAAAGTATCAATACTATGAAATTCACAGAATATCTAAAGTATTTATTAATAGGCATCGGCTTTGGCTTTGTACTGGTCAAGTCGGAGGTTGTCTCATGGTTCCGTATACAGGAGATGTTTCGTTTCGATTCCATCCACATGTACGGGATTATCGGACTGGCTGTAGTGGTTGGCATTATATCTGTTCAACTTATAAAACGGTATAATATGAAAGACGCCAACGGGAATCCTATTTCCATTCCACCTAAAGATTCATCGCAGGTTACGCGTTATATTGTAGGTGGTAGTATTTTTGGATTGGGATGGGCCTTGCTTGGCGCGTGTCCTGGACCCATGTTTGCGCTACTCGGCAGCGGGCTTACAGTAATGATTGTCCCTATTGCCGCCGCAATACTTGGAACATATGTTTATGGCGTATTACGACCGAAATTACCTCATTAACAAGAATATCTTTTAACCAAAACGGAGAACTCTTATGTATTTCAAACAATTCTTTGACGAAAAATTAGCACAGTATGCTTACCTGGTCGGATGCCAGGAAAATGGCACAGCCGTCGTTATTGATCCGATGCGAGATATCGATCAATATATCGAAGCAGCAGCTAAAGAAAACCTCACGATCGTTGGGGCGGCCGACACACACATCCACGCGGATTATATTTCCGGATTACGGGAATTTGCCGAGCGTGGAGTAAAGGTGTATGCATCCGACGAAGGTGATAAAGACTGGAAATATGAGTGGCTTAAAGACAGTGATTATGATTATGAGCTGCTTAAAAACGGTGATAAATTTAGTATCGGGAACATCACTTTTAAGGCGTGGCATACGCCCGGACATACGCCCGAGCACTTAAGCTACTTTATTACAGATGGTGCCGCGGCTGATGAGCCGATGGGTATTGCAACCGGCGACTTTGTGTTTGTCGGCGATGTGGGTCGTCCTGACTTGCTGGAGTCCGCAGCTGGACAAAAAGATGTGATGGAGCCATCCGCTCGGACGCTCTACAAATCGGTAGAGGATTTTAAAAATGTCCCCGAGTATCTGCAAATATGGCCGGGACACGGCGCAGGAAGTGCATGCGGAAAAGCTTTGGGCGCCATCCCGGAAAGTACGGTTGGCTATGAATTGCGTTACAACAATTCACTGAAGTCGGCTACATCTGAAGATAACTTCGTGGATTTCATTCTTGAAGGTCAGCCCGAGCCGCCGATGTATTTTGCGCGGATGAAGCGTGACAACAAAATAGGTCCCAAGGTGCTGAAGGGTATTCCACAGCCTAATCGACTTACCGTTGGTCAACTTAAAAATATAGTGGCTGAACGTGACGGTACACTTGTTGATACGCGAGAGCGTGATGCATTTGCTGATGGACATCTACCCGGATCGCTGCTTTCAACTCTGAATAAGCAGTTCAATACTGTGGCAGGCTCCTTCATCACCGAAGAAGAAACCATTTACTTGGTGGTGGAAGAGCATAACGTCCGCGAAGCAGTTATCGATCTGATTCGTATCGGACTTGATAACATCGCCGGATTTGTTACGCCTTCAGATTTAAAGATGTATGCCGAACATGGTGGAGAGCTCAACAAAATCGAGAGGGCTACTTTTGATATGGTAGCGCAAAAGAAAGATGATCCCCAGTACGAAGTTGTGGATGTACGAAAAGCATCAGAGTACGAAGAAGGTCACGTTGAGGGAGCGCTGAATTTTGCGCATACCCGACTGATGGAGAATCTAGATAAAATACCGAATGACAAAACCCTGCTGGTGCATTGCCAGTCGGGCGGACGTTCCTCGGTAGCAGCAGCTTACCTGGCTAAAAATGATCGTGACGTCGTTATGATTGATGACGAATTCGAAAACTATAAGCCTAAAGCTGCAGTGGTATAACGATCTCATCCGTCGGGTGGTTAATGCCATCCGGCGGACTTATTACCATTTTAAAGCAAGCGGGAGTTTATGTCTTTGAGCAGCTTTCCGCGTATGAAAAGATTATAGACCAATGAATAATTCATCGAAAATAACACAGTTTATTCCCTTCTTGAGCTGGATAAAGAACTATTCTTCCAGCCATTTTAAGGGAGATCTCAATGCCGGAGTCACTGTTGGAATTATGTTAATTCCACAGGGCATGGCTTATGCTGTACTGGCAGGATTGCCGCCCATTTATGGGTTATATGCCTCTATCGTACCTTTGCTTATATACGCCATTTTTGGTACGTCACGTCAGTTGGCCGTTGGTCCGGTAGCCATGGTTTCGCTGCTGGTAGTGGCCGGTGTTGGAGAGATAGCCGAAGTAGGTAGTGACAGATTTATCCAGTTGGCCATTATGACGGCAATGGGTGTTGGAGTATTCCAGCTGCTGATGGGCGTATTTCGGATGGGCTTTCTCGTTAATTTTTTATCGCATCCGGTTTTGAGCGGATTTACATCCGCCGCGGCCCTGATTATTGGTGCCAGTCAGTTCAAGAATTTACTGGGTATTGATCTGCCGCGCACAAACTACGTGCATGAAATTTTATTAGGCGTATTCGAAAAAGCAGCTAATATTGATCCATTCACAGCCGCTATTGGCATCGGTTCTATAGCGCTAATTGTTGGAATCCGCAGATGGAAGCCGGCCTTCCCATCCGCACTAGTGGTAGTTGCATTAGGAACATTGGTGACGTATGGATTTGGACTTGACCAGAAAGGCGTAGCAATCGTAGGGGAAATTCCGCAAGGGCTGCCATCATTCGAAATTTTATCCTTCAGCCTGGGTGATTTTGAACAGCTATTACCAACTATTCTTGTAATATCATTAGTAGGATATATGGAATCCATTGCTGTTGCCAAGGCTATCGCCAACAAACACGGTTATAAAGTAGATCCCAACCAAGAATTAGTCGGTCTGGGACTTGCCAATATCGGTGGGGCATTCTTTCAGTCGTATCCCACAACTGGTGGGTTTTCACGGACAGCGGTAAATGATCAGGCCGGGGCACGTACGGGCATGGCTTCAATTATCAGCGCAGTAATTATTGCAATAACAGTACTTTTGTTAACTCCGCTTTTTTACTACTTACCGATGGCCGTGCTGGCATCCATTATTATGGTGGCCGTGGCCGGATTGTTTGATACAAAGGAGATGAAATCGCTTTGGAAAACGGATCGTATGGACTTGTTGATGCTTGCCATCACTTTTGTAGCGACCTTGGCACTGGGTATCGAAGAGGGAATTTTAGTAGGCGTAGTTATTTCGCTGGTGGCAGTGATTTATAGTTCAACTAAACCGCATAGTACGGAGCTCGGACAGCTGGGAGAAAGCCGAAATTATCGTAACACCAACCGGTATAAAAGTGCTGCGGTGTATGATGATATCCTGATTTATCGTTTTGACGCCCAACTTTATTTTGCCAACGTAGAATTCTTCCGAGAGGATCTGGAAGAGCGTATCGCCGACAAGGGTGAAAACCTCGATTTGGTCATCCTGGATGCATCCGCCCTGCATTATATTGATTCAACGGGTATTCATGCGCTAAAAGAACTTATCAAAGACCTGCGAGTGCGTAAAATAGAGTTTTATATCGCCGGAGCCATTGGTCCGGTGCGCGATAAGCTAAAAGTCAGTCACATTGTAGAAGCCATGGGAGAACATAACTTCTTTTTCGATGTGGCTGGCGCCGTGGAGTACTTTAGAGAAAAGAACGAAACGGATTCTGACTCGGAATATTCACCGCTGCAAAGCAACTATAGGTAACCGATGAATTCATTGGGACTAAAACAAAACTGGAAGCAATTTACGCTGCTGGTTATCGTCAACGCTTTCGTAGGCGGGATGGTTGGCCTGGAGCGGACGATCCTGCCGGATATCGCCGAGACCGAATTTGGTATTGCGGCGCGGTCGGCTATTTTTTCCTTCATAATTGTATTCGGGGTCACCAAAGCGCTGGCCAATTATTTCGCCGGACGTTTTGCCCAGCAATATGGGCGCAAAAAAATGCTGGTACTGGGATGGCTTTTTGGCTTGCCGGTTCCATTTATACTGATGATGGCCGATAGCTGGGATATGATTATATATGCCAATGTTTTACTGGGTATCAATCAGGGACTGGCGTGGTCAACGACGGTTATTATGAAGATTGATATCGCCGGTGAAAAAGATCGCGGTCTCGCGATGGGGCTTAACGAATTTGCTGGCTATGTGGCCGTAGCAGTCGTAGCATTTTTAACCGGATGGGTGGCCAGCGAGTACGGTCTGCGTCCATATCCATTTTATATTGGGATTGGAATGGCGGCCATTGGACTGTTCTTATCGCTTGTTTTAGTTAAAGATACGGCTCCCTGGGTTCAACAAGAGTCCTTGGAAACCGATCAGAAAACGAGTGGTGATAATATTTTCTGGAAAACCTCCTGGAAAGATAACAACCTGTTTGCCGTAACTCAGGCGGGACTAATGACAAACCTCACCGACGGTTTGGCGTGGGGAGCGTTTCCCTTATTTCTGATGGCTGCCGGACTGGATTTGTATCAGGTGGGCATTGTAACGGGAATTTATCCCGCTTTTTGGGGGATCTTTCAGATTGCTACAGGCAAAATATCCGATTATACGGGCCGAAAACAGATGATTGTCGCGGGGATGCTCTTGCAGTCGGCTAGTTTACTGATTTTCCCATTTATGGGTCACTTTTATGCCTTCGCAATAGCAGCAGCATTTTTAGGGCTGGGAACGGCGATGGTATATCCTACATTTTTAGCATCTGTTGCAGATTTAGTACATCCCCAGGAGCGAGCCGAAAGCGTAGGGGCTTTTCGATTATGGCGTGATTTAGGTTATGCCTTTGGTGCCTTGTTAGCCGGAATTATTGCCGATTATCTGAACTTATCGGCCGCGATTTTGTTTGTAGGAGCACTCACATTATTATCAACGCTCTATGTGTTTGTTCGAATGAATAAATTAGACCATCCCATAAAAGAATATCAACAAATCGAAACAAAGGTATAAAGGTTATGAATAAGACAATTATTATTATTGCTGTAATCGTGATTGCGGCAATTGTGCTTTTTAGCTTTTTATCAAACGAAGACAAAAAGAATAAATCAGGTATAACTGTGAAAAATATTAGTGCAAATGAGTTTAAACAGCAGAAAGAACAACAACCGGGCATTGTTATTGACGTTCGGACACAAGAGGAATACGACGAAGGACATTTAGCTGAGACCGATCAGCACCGCGATCTGCTAAATGGGGATTTTGAAGCTCAGATCGATTCCCTGGATAAAGACGAGACCTATTACCTGTACTGTCGATCAGGAAATCGAAGCGGTCAGGCAGCTGAGCTGATGGTAGAAAAAGGGTTTGAAAATGTGTATAACATTGGCGGATACGAAGATTTAGTAAGCGCTGGCTTAGAGAAGAAAAGGAAATAAATTTTAAATAGCCCGTTCGTTATGAATATACATTTAGCCATTAGGGCTTTTTTCCTACAACGCGAACTATATTAGCTTTTCCTGTGTGGTGGTTCCCTTCAGAAAGAACTGTTTTTATCGATTCAGCTTTTATTAAATCCAATGATTGAAAATCTTTTATAAGTTCTTCTTTGCTATAGAGCATATCGATATCTTTGGGACCACCTGAATTATTACCAAGCTGGTCTTTTGAAAAGCCTTCCAATATAAGTGTTCCACCCGATTTCATGCCTTCAATGAGTTTGCGATGTATCTGGCGGCGTAGCGAGTTATGAATATGTGCATAAATTAGACCTATAGCATTATAGGATGCCGGCTTAATTTCAAAATCCTGATAGCTACTTACTACATAATTAATAGACACATGGTGCCTTTTAGCTAGTTCCATAGCTCTTTTTTTGGCCTTTTCACTTAGGTCGAAAGCATCTACTGACCAACCTTTATAGGCGGCATACACTGCATTACGGCCTTCTCCCTCGGCAGGCATTAAAAGTTTTCCCGGGGTTAGGCGGCTGATTTCTTGCTTGAAAAAAATGTTTGGATTTTCACCATAAACAAAATGATTTCCTGAATAGCGTTCATTCCAGAATTGTTTCGCTTCTTGAGATGTTTTCATAGGGTATTCATTTGATTATTTTTTTGATGAGTAAACTGCTAATATCTTTTTATCAATGTTATTCATTATAATAAATAAGGAATGAAAATAATTTGTTTAATGTGATGAATATTGTCATAACTAGACGATATAAAATTTTTGAATAACTATGCAGGCACTGATAAATTTATTGGAGCAGACTCAGGTACTGGCTGCCGTCATCGGATTAATTGTGCTGTTGATGATTGAGCAGGCTCACCCATTTTTTGATTTTTTTAAGGGATCCATCAAAGAAAAAGGAAAACATCTGCTTGCCAACATGGCATTGGGATTGACCAATGCGCTGGTAATTTCAGTCTTTTTTGTCGGTACTTGGTTGTGGGCTTCTAACTGGGCATATGAAAACGGATTCGGAATTCTGAACTGGATTGAGGCTGCTGGTGTACCAGCATGGGGACATACGTTGGGAGCGGTTTTGCTGATGGACCTGTGGATGTATCTCTGGCACCTGATGAATCATAAGATTCCGTTGTTCTGGCGGTTTCACCGTGTTCATCATGCCGATCCCAATATGGATGTAACTACGGCCAGCCGGTTTCATACAGGTGAAATTATCTTTTCCTCGGCACTGAGGATAGGAGTAATCGCAATAACGGGCATTTATCTGTGGGAGCTTCTGCTATACGAAACCATAATGTTTGCCGTAGTACAGTTCCATCATGCCGATATCGCATTGCCTGAGAAACTGGATAAAGCACTTAGAGCAATTATCGTTACACCGGCCATGCACAAGGTACACCACTCGCGCTGGCAGCCGGAAACCGATTCAAATTATAGTTCCTTGTTTTCCTTTTGGGATCGTATCGGGAAAACATTTCGACTCCATAACCCTCTAAAAACACTGCGTATCGGACTTGATGAATTTGATTCCGAGGAGGATCGGAAAATAAAGGGATTATTTGATATGCCTTTTCGGGAAGGAAATAAAAAGGATAATGATAAATAAAGTAGATGTTGAAGCTTAAAATACCTCCTGCAGTTATTACTCTATTCTTTGCTTCTGTGATGTGGATCATGGATGACTATATTCATTTTAATGAGGCTGATTTTCGGGGACCTTTTTGGCTGGCAGTAATCTTTTTTGCAGCGGGAGGAATAATTGGGCTGGTGGGACTGATTCAGTTTTATAGGCAGTCTACTTCCATCAATCCTCATCAACCTGATAATGCCAGCAGCCTAATTGATAGTGGAATTTACCGGTTTTCACGAAATCCCATGTACGTAGCTTTATTGCTTATTTTAATTTCCTATGGAATCTATCTGGGGGATATACTAGCCATTTTAATACTGCCTCTCTTCGTATTATACATGAATTACTTTCAAATTATTCCGGAAGAGAAAGCACTTCAACAAAAATTCGGAAAAGAATTTGAGAAGTATCAATCGAAAGTACGCCGCTGGATCTAATTTTTTCTTATTACCGCTCTTCACAAGTACCAGATGATTGTGTAACCTTATTAATAGACAAACTTTCTTCATATTGTTTCTGTGAGAAAGCTTTGAGCTAAAGGTCTAGCATTATCATTCAAGGACTCGCATTCTTTTTTCTGATATGAAAAGTTTTTTGGAAATTGAGGCAACTCTTACCCCTGAATTCCTTGTATAGGAAGATAGAGCAATATGATATGCTTTAAAGGTGAACTATAATTTAGTCTCTGGAAAATCAGGAACTCCTTGTTAAAAAAAATAATCAAAGGATGCCGAAAGCGGCAACGTGACAGCCAAAAAGAGCTGTACAAAATGTACTATGCCTATGGCATGAGTATAACATTGCGCTATGCCGATTCCAGGGAAGAGGCCGTAACCATATTGAATGATGCCTTTATGAAAATATTTTCAAACATCGCCCAATATGATACTGAACGTCCCTTAAAGCCATGGCTGCGAAGGATAATCATCAATACAGCAATTAATTACTACCATAAGCATAAACGCAGCCTGCAACGCGAGGAACTGGAAAATGTTGAAAGTGAAATAGCTCGTGATGAGACAATCATCAGCAAGATTTCTTACCAGGAAATTATTGACTTAATCCAACAGTTGAGTCCGACATATCGAACCGTCTTTAATTTGCATGTGATCGAGGGGTTCCAACACAAGGAAATCGCAGAAATGCTTGGAATTGCCGAAGGGACTTCCAAGTCGAATCTATCCAAAGCCAAAAAGAACTTGCAGGCTATACTGGAGAAAAATTTAACGCAGTAACATAATATGTCCACAAATAAGCACAATCCGGAAGATCCTATTGAGGAGTTTTTCCAGAAAAAAGTCCAGGAATTTGATATTTCATATCGGGAAGAAGACTGGATGAAACTGGAAAAGAAGCTCGATATGGCAGCAAGAAAGAGGTCCCTGGAGAAGAAGCGTCGATGGCTGATTGCGGCTTCACTGTTGTTATTTGCGCTGTTAGGATATTTCACCTATCAAAATTATATCTCGATTGATGAGATTAATGAGCAGCTCAGTGAACAAACGGAGCAGCCTAGTCAATTGGAAAATCTTCCGGAGATTTCACCACCGGATGCTGATGATAATTCGGTGAATGACCAGAATACTAGTCAGGAAATGGTAGATGAATCCTCAAATGGAGATGTAGAGGATAGCGGACAAAATTCTGAGGGACTTAGTCAGACTGAACTAGCGGAGCAGAAGTATTTAGTAAGTAAACAGACGGGCAGGGGATTGCTTGTGGATGAAGTTCATTGTCCTGATTGTAGTCTCTCTTCTTTGGATGAAAAAGTGGATCCCAAAGTATTTGCTGAGGTCGAGTTAAAAGAAGGAAATGAGCGAGCTGGCAAACAAGCAATAACTCCTGATCATCGTGGGCATGGAGGTAGCATGATCGCTTCTTCGCGTTTTGCTTTGGGGTTGGTGGCCAGTCCTGATTTTAGCACTGTGGGTTCATTGTCAAACTTTTCGGATATGGGATATAAAATGGGTGTGGCAGTGGAATACCGTCTGACAGATAATCTCTCAGTTTTCGGGGGAGTTATTCAGTCGGATGTCAGATATACGGCTCAGAAAGGAGAATACAATCTTAATCAAGGATACGGAGGGTATGGGAATTCCGGAATTCTACCCGATGAAACATTTGCTCGCTGTCTTATTCTCGATATCCCGATAAACTTGAAGTACAACTTTCTAAATTTTGAACATTCCAGATTGTATGCGTCTACCGGCATTGCTTCCTATATCATGCTGAATGAAGAGTACAATTTTAAATATGACCAAAATGGAGAAGGATTACCACAAAGCTGGAATGAGAGGACGGGTACGGGGCACTTAATGAGTAATGTGGGATTTTCAATTGGATTTGAATATGATATCCATCCCCGATGGAGTCTGAGAGCTGAACCCTATGTGAGATTACCCTTGAAAGGAGTTGGAGAAGGGAACGTAAAACTGTATTCCGTCGGAAGCTTTGTATCACTCAATTTTCAGCTTTAATAGTTGAGAAATTGTTTGCGAATTATAATTAAAAGATCAAAAAAAGAGGGATTATGGAATATTCAGATAGACAACAAAAGATAGGGACGTTTTTTATTGGAGAGATAAAATTCCGGTCAATGCGTTCTTTTTCACTGATTGTGATATGTTCTCTGGGGATGCTGCTGGTATCCTGCGGGGACAGCTCTACCGGATCCAATGGCGGCGGCAATGGAGGAAATGGAGGTAACGGTAATGAACCGCCAGCCGAGCCTACTTTTTCCAATGTCTTGGAAATATTTAATAATAACTGTGGAGATTCAAATTGCCATATAGGCGGGCGAACCAACGGCGTACAACTGGATTCTTATGAAAATGTGACCGATAGTGAAGGTAACCAATACGGAGAGCTGGTGGTTCAAGCGAACGATGCAGAGGGAAGTCCCCTGGTGGATAAAATCGAACCTTCTCCCGACCAAGGAGAGCGCATGCCGGTGGGAGGACCTTATTTATCTGACGATGAAATATCATTGATCAGGGATTGGATTGATGAGGGTGCGCAGAATAACTAAAGGATTAATAATAAAACCTAACATAGTTATGCTTCGTCGGGCTTTTATTCTGTGTCTGCTCATGATTTTCGCTCTTTGTTCGAAGACATATGGACAGGCCTATATGACGGAATATGGGCACGCAGAGTTTGACTCATCCGTGCCCTTGCATTCCTTTACCGGCGAGAGCGATTACTTGGTGGGGAAAATTAATCTGGACGATTCTGTTGTTGATTTTTATCTGGACGTAACAACCTTGAAAACTGGTATCGGCAAGCGCGACAAAGATATGCTGGAAACGCTGGAGGCTGAAAAATATCCCTTTGCAGAATTTTATGGTAAACTAACAACTCCCTTTGATCCCGAAAAGGAAACCCCACAGAAAGTGACGGTCGAAGGGGAATTCACTATTCACGGGGTTAGCAGGGAGAGAAGTATTGAGGGCACCCTTGAACCTACTTCGGAGGGTCTGCATCTCAATTCCTCATGGACCATTAATATAGAAGATTATGATATTAAGCCTCCAGGGATTTTATTCTATCGCGTAAGTGAAAATATTGATATCAGAATCGAAGCTACACTCAAACAAACCGAGAAGTAGAACCTTATGAAAACAATAAACAAACAATTATTCGCAGTTCTGTTTATTATTCTTCTGGTTACCTCCACAGTATATGGGCAAATGGAACGGAAGCAAGTACAAACCGACGGCCCAGTTCAGGATGTATTTTGGGCTCCTACACTGATCACCCAGGCAAGTACAGCACATCTGCCTGCGGGTAATTTAAATAGTACCATTATGCATAGCTTTGGGGTTGCCACTCAGCGTCCACTGCAGACCTTTTTTGGAATCGATAATGTTCGAAATGTACGATTGGGTGTTGATTATGGTATTACCGATCGATGGTCCATGGGTATCGGCCGTTCTTCACTAACCAATATCGTAGATCTGCGTACAAAACTGGCGATTCTTCGACAAAATCAATCGGATACCCAACCTGTTAGTATATCCGTAAAAGGTGATTTGGGTATAGTAACCCAGGAGAACGAGCGGCCGATTAAAGACGATGTGAGTACCCTTGTATCAGCCATATTTTCAAGGAAATTTAATGATCACCTTAGTTTGCAGGTTACACCGATGTATGGCCATATAAGCAGTGTTTCTGTCGGTGATCCACATAGTTTTTTTGCAGTAGGGTTGGGAGCTCACATACCTCTTTCGAGGCGCTTTGCATTATCTGCGGAATACTATCCAGTGATTAGTAAGCGGGCTGATAATACTAAGAATACCTTTTCACTGGGATTGAATATTGAGACAGGGGGACATGTTTTCCAGCTTTTCTTTACCTCTACGGAATGGCATCTTGAACAATATGTTTTGGCTACAAATAGGGAGCAATTTTGGGCCGGTGATTTCCGATTTGGCTTTAATGTGAATCGCGTTTTTTCCATTGTAAAATAGGTGAGAATTGTGATACTGGCATGGATAATTGTACTGCTATTACTTTTGGGCCAGCTCTCTCAGCCACTGGGCAAAGTTTTGGGAGCTATAATCTGCAATACCTTCCTTTTTATACACAATCTGCCCTTCTTTTGATAGAACATAAGTTGTTGGCAGGTATTGACTTCGAAATTCGCTCGGTATGGCCGAGGCGGGAAAGAAGTAGGGCATAGGGAATTCCTTGTTCTCCATAAAATCGATGGCCTTTTGTTGCTCTTCATCCATTGTCAAGAGGATAAATCGAATATTATCCTCCCCCTCCACATTGTCGTAGAGTGTTTCAATAGTAGGCATTTCAGCCACACAGGGCGGACACCAAGAAGCCCACACGTTCACAAAAACTACATTCCCCCGGTAATCACTCAGTGAAATAGTCTCTCCATTCGTTTTTTCTAAGGCAAAACGATAGTCCGAATCGGATAAAAATGATCCTTCGGTGGTAGCTATTTCAGAAGTATCAGCATCGAATAGGCCAGTCCATAAAAGGGCACGCTGCATGGTGCCGAGCACCTCGGTATGCAATCCTGTTGCATAAAGTATAGCGCCAACGGCAAAAATGACACCCCATTCAATGATACTACGTTTCCAGCCGCTTTGTTTATTTTGATCTGTGTTACTCATAACTAATTATGCTAATGTTGTTTCGGGATAATGTTGAATAAAAACAGCTACTGTTGTTTGGCTGCTTCCACTTTTTTGAGAAATGCATCGGGACCAAGAAAACCAACAACTCGGGCTTCTCGAACTTCATTGCCATCTTCATCCAAAAAGACAACTGTGGGTACTCCGGCAATATCATACTGCTTGCGTAGTTCTTCCGATTGTTCCGAATCGTAACGCGTGAGATCTACCTTCATCCGAAGAAATTCATCAGTGCTTGCTATCACTTCGTCATCAATATACGTTTGACGTTCAAGTTCGATACATGGGATGCACCAGTCGGCATAGAAGTCGAGTATCACCGGTTTTTCGGATTGTTCGATAAGATCGGCGTCGTATTCTTGCCACTTAATACCCTCTTTTTGGAGGTTTTGGAAAAGTAGAAGAGCACCTATAAGTGCCCCGATTCCTGTGGCATATTTGATCCAGCGGAAGCTGCGTTTTTCATTGCCTGAACGTTCCATAAATCCAAGGTAAATACCCCCGATGAGAAGCGTGATTAAGACCGCATACATTGTATAAGCAGGTACAAAGGCCAGTGCGATATAGAATAGTGCTACGCCAACTAAAACAATTCCAAATAGTTTTTTTACCCAGATCATCCAGGTACCGGATTGTGGCAATTTGTTGAGATATCCGCTAAAGGTGCCTAAGAACAGGTACGGAATTCCGAGGCCGAGGGCCATCACAAAGAAGGCAAAAAATCCAAAGGCCGGGCTGCCCTGTGCTCCCACAAAAGCAAGCAGTGCAATAATGGGCGGGCCAATACAGGGTGCCGCAAAAACGCCAACCAAAAGTCCCGATAAAAAGTGACCTATATAGCCGGTGGTTTGCTGAGTTTTGCCGAGCTTTTGCATCATCCAGGCGGGAGGCTGCAGCTCATAAATTCCAAACATGCTAAGGGACAGCAATAAAATAAGCACACCTATTCCTGCGAGCACCCACGGACTTTGCATCCAGCTGCCAAAAAGATCTCCGGTAAAAGCGGCCATTACCCCTAGCACGCTGTACATTGATACAATTCCCATTACATACACGAAGGCTCGAGAAAAGGTTTTTCCTGTTGAAACAGCGTCTTTTTTGGCCGTACCTCCAAATAGCGATACAGTGACAGATATCATGGGATAAACACAGGGCGTAAGGTTGAGAGCAAGGCCAATTAAAAAGATACTAAGGAAGGCCCAAAACGATCCCTGTTCGCTAAACATGGAGGCAATTTGGTTGGCATTACCCTGCGATACCGATCCGCGATTGTCTTCAAGATCTTCAAAAAGCTCAGTATTGGCAGGGATATCTTCCGAACCTATGGTAAAAGGAAATTCGAGAGCAACGGTATTGGGCGGCAAGCAAACCTCATCGCTGCAAGCTTGAATTGTTAATTCGCCTTCGAGTGTATGCGTGCCCTCATCGAGATTATTCCCGTTTTTAGCCTTAAGTACAACATGCGATTTTCCCTCATATACATCCAGAATTTCTTCGGCAAAGCTAAATTTCTTTTGCAGGGGTTTTGGATATTGGATATCCGAAATAATGGCTTGGTCGCTGGTTGCCATTTCAAGCTCTACACCGATTAAATAATCAAGTGGAGGATTGTGGGCATTAAGATGCCAGCCCTCATCGATATCCATTTCAATGGCAAATTGAACTTCCGATCCGGGAGTAATGGAATCCTGTCCCGGAATTACATTAACGGAAACTTTACTTAGCGTTCCTTCGGAACCAGATTCGCCGCCTCCGAATGTTTGTCCCTGTGCCGCCATAGAAAGGGGCAGAGAAATAAACAGGAGAAGTGAGAAAAGATGTTTGAATTTAAAAGAAAACATGCGCATTAAATTTGAACGTTAAGATCTTGGATTACCTATTGGCTAACTTTTGTAATATTGGTTGTAATTTTTCTTTTGTGAGCATACCCGGAGCTACATATTCCACTTCGCCTTTTTTATTAAGAATGAAGGTAGTTGGAATAGACCGGATAGGGCCATATTGTTGTGCCACACTTCCGTTATCTACCATAATAGGATAATTTATTTCCATATCATTGGCATAGGGACGGACTTTTTCCCAGCCTTCCTCATCAAGTGAGACTCCGGCAAAGATTACCCCATCATCTTTCATTTCATCATGAAGCTCCATAAAATCAGGAATTTCTTTTCGACAGGGTGCACACCAGGTTGCCCAGAAGTTCAGTACTACCACTTTTTCTTTGTAATCAGAAATAGTAAAGGCATTTCCCTCCATCGTCTCAAGGGTAAAGTCGGGTGCTTCTTTAAACTCATTTTCGGTAGAATCATTCGTACTGGCTGAGGCGGTTCTTGCTTTATTATTCGATGACTTTTTTTGCGATGAATTGCAAGCTATAAGTAGTACAGCAAATGTGATACTGAATAAAATTAGCTTTGAAAATCGAGTAAAATACATAGTAAATAAGAGTGTTAATGGGTTATTTCTTTTGCTTTGTAGCAGATGACGGGGTGCTTTTTTGCCTGGATACATCCGGTATGGGAACCTCGCAGGAAGCCCTTCCACTTAATGAAACCGGATCAATGGTTTTTCCAGAGTTTAATAGCTCGGAGTTGTCTTTCTGATCACTAAATAAGTCATAAGAAGCAACACTGAGTGCTATAATGATGACGATAATCGGGATAATCTCTTTATGTTTTTTTATATAGTGCATTTATTAATGAGATGAATTTTACATAGTGATTATTTTGTATCCTTTATCCTGTAATTCAAAAATACGGATCAAACCGTTTGGGACGACCTCTACTCCTTCGGGCAGTTCTTCATTACCCATCGAGAATTTATTCATGGACATGCCACAGGCTGTAAGTGTAATTTCTTTGTTTAGAGCTTCTTCAATTAACGCTTGGTGTTCGCTGATAGTTGTAATTTTATTGCCGCAGATAACAACCTCAAAATTGTTAACAGCATTTGGCTCATCTTCAGTCATCATGTCAACGGTTTTCACAGCTGCTTTTAAGTGGTTGAAATTACGGACAAGCAACGCATAGTTGTTACTTTGTTTGTCTGGCTGCATTGCGCCAGGGATATTTTCGGATGTGGATGATTGTGCTTGTGTTTGGATGAGGATTCCTGTGAAAAGAAAGAGTGTAAGAAAAGATATTCTAAAGATATTCATAAGTATATAGCTAAGATTCGCTTGCTAATTTTTTTCTGTGATGTTATCCAAGGCAAAGGTCTTACTTCCATTGGATATAAAGTGAATGAGTCCGCCAGCCAAGCCAATATTTTTCAATAGGGGACCAAGGGTATGCAGACCTTGTAATTGTATGACTAAAGTTATGGGAATAATGATGAGAAATAGTATCAATGCTGCCAACCGGGTTTTGAATCCCAGTATAAGCGAAAGTCCTCCAATCATTAACCCGATGCCTGCTAACAGTACCAGCAGCTCTGCTGAAAAATAGGTACTAAGCCACGCACCCAGATCGGAGTTTTGCAGTCGATTGGAAACGGCAGATGTCGCAAACAGATGATTGGCTCCTGCTACGATAAAAATGAGGCTCAGCATGACTCTGAAGATAACTTCAGCTCGGGCTTGGAAAAACTGAACTAAATATTGCATTCCGTTCTGGTTGATTTAATAATTCATCAGGTAGTGTAACTATACAGTATGGTTTTGTTATAGTACTACCGATTAGATTACTTATAGGATAGGCCGAACTGGGAAATGAATACCAGATCGGGTATAAATCAACCGAGTCGAGGGGGGTCAGGCTCTTGAAATACAAATATTTGTGAAGAAAGGAGAGCGTTATAGACCTTAAGATCAATTTCTTGTTCTCCCGGATTGAACGTAAAGTTGTTTTCAGAGGGGAGGATATTCAGCAGAGAATTACAGCTTGTAATTGTTTTGGGCTGAGTATCTGTTGTATTCGATTCTGAAGATAGATCAAAATTCCAGCCGTTGTCCTTAGGTACTATAATGCTGCTGAGAGCATTTTGACACTGATTAGTTGGATTAATTAAAGTGTTCCCAGAAAACTGTGCCGGTGGGATTGTTTGTTGGTTTAATACAGCGCCACCAATGAGGGCCATCAGCAAAAAGAAGAAAATAAGTTTGGCGAAATTCGACACTGTTTTGTTATATCAAATCGTTAACTTGGAAACGGCTAAAGATAGCAAAATAATTACGTTCTGTCTAACAGCATTTAATTTATCCAAAAGTAATTCTGGGAGGTTCGGGCCTACCTTTTCTCTTTAACTATCTTAGGAATAAATTATTTTACACAAAATTAATTCGATTCTTATTAAAAAGGAGTTACTTTTTAAACTTAGAAAATTTGAATATATAAGCGATATATGAAACTTTTAAAAAATCTCGGGTTTGTTGTTTTAACCCTGCTTATTGTAACACAGTCTGTATGGGCACAGGATAATCTATCCGAAAAAGAAAAACCAAAGCTGGTTGTCAGTATTGTGGTTGACCAGATGCGATACGAATATATCCCTCTTTATTGGGATAAATATGGAGAAGACGGTATTAAGCGATTGGTGAATGAGGGATACAGTTTTACCAATAATCATTTCAATTATTTCCCCACTTATACTGGTCCCGGACATGCTGCTGTATATACGGGAACAACGCCAGCCGTAAACGGAATTGTAGGAAATTCGTGGTACGATCGTAATATTGATAATAATATGTATGTGGTCGCAGATTCAACCATTACACCTGTGGGAACGGAAGGAGAGGCCGGCAAGATGTCCCCCGCAAATCTGATGAGTACAACCGTTACTGACGAACTAAAAGAGGCCAACGAAGATCATAAAGTGATTGCCGTATCCATTAAAGATCGTGGAGCCGTTCTGGCAGCAGGACATGTAGGAGATGCCGCCTATTGGTATGAAGGGGATTCCGGGAATTTTGTGACCAGCTCTTGGTATCGCGACCAGCTGCCACAATGGATCCAGGACTTTAACGAAGAAGGGTTGGTCCGGGAGTTGAGTAATAAAACCTGGGAAACGCTTTTGCCTATTAAGGAATACACCGAAAGCAATGCCGACGATACCCCTTATGAGGGGACTTTTGAAAATGAAGACTCTCCGGTTTTCCCACATGATCTCGAGGCAAACAGAGGAGATTCCTATGGTATCATTAGTTCTACCCCTTTTGGGAATACGTTAATCAAGGAATTAGCTAAAAGTGCAATTGAAGGAGAAGGATTGGGATCAGATGAAACAACTGATTTCCTCGGGGTGAGTTTTTCTTCCACCGACTATGTAGGCCATCAGTTTGGGCCAAACTCTATTGAGCTGCAGGATACCTACTTGCGCCTTGACCGTGATCTGGCAGATCTGCTGAATTATCTTGATGAGGAAGTCGGGGAGGGGAATTATCTTGTTGTGCTTACCTCTGACCACGGTGCTGTTGATGTTCCCCAGGAACTGATCGATAAAAAACTGCCTGGTGGATACTTCAGAAGTGATGCGGTCATTGATGTGCTTAAAGGATATTTGAACCGGAAATACGGAGAGGGAGAATGGGTAGAAGCATATGCAAATCAGCAGGTTTACCTGGATCATGATTTGGTTAAGAAGAATGGAGTTTCATTAAAGAAGTTACAGAGTGAGGTAGCGGAATTTCTTTTGCAATTTAATGCCGTAAATTCAACTAATACGGCCTATAATTTCCTCACTAATGGATTTTCGGATGGATATCAGGCGATGTACCAGCGGGGATTTCAGGAAGATCGTTCCGGAGATGTATTTATTCAGCTAAAGCCGGGTTGGTTGGACAGCAGTTATGAGACCGGAACTTCACATGGGTCTCCCTATAATTATGATACTCATGTGCCCCTTCTTTTTTATGGATGGGGCATACCACAGGGTTCTTCAAATAAAAAGACAGCCATTCCACAAATTGCCCCGACGCTATCCAATATGTTGGGTATTAGCTTTCCCAGTGGATCATCGGCTAACGTACTGGAGTTTAAATAAGAAAAAAACAAGTTTGGAAGGATAAAAAGGCAGGGTTTGACAAGGAAAAATCCTGCCTTTGCTATAGCTTATATTGCTTTCCCAAGGTTAAAGCCAAGCCAAACAAGCAGGAGTCCCAGACCAAAACTGCCTATGGCATATACAAAAGCATAGCCAGTATGCTCATGCTGAAGAAGGGAGAAAAATTCGTAAGAAAAAGAAGAGAAAGTGGTGAATCCACCGCAGAAACCCGTTGCTAGTAGCAAGCGATAAGATTGACTTAGGTTTTCGCTTATTACAGAGGCGATGATGATGCCTATTAAAAAAGAACCCAATAGATTGACGAAAAGAGTTCCCCAGGGAAAAATAGACTGGGCACTTATGTTAACGTAATGGGTGATTAGATAACGAAAAACACTGCCAAAGAATCCGCCGACACCGACCATTAAAATGGATTGCAGCATGAGATAGCTCCGGTTGAGTTGATTTTATTATTTCTTAACATAGGAGTCATCAGCTCTCTTCCAAATTAGAGAACGGTTATGGGCGAACTCCATCGCCATTAATGAATGACAGAAACTAAACAAAATTGGTCTTATTTGTAGCTTAATGCTGGGACTTTACGGGCAATCGAATGGATTGGGTGTTAACACGACTGAAGGTCATGGTTATATCCACTGAATCTCCTATGCTAAGATCCTTGTTGAGGTCATGAAGCATAATATGAAGCCGCCCGGGACTCATGTGTAATTTTTCTCCGGATGAAATGACCGGTTGAGATGCCGGGCGCATTCCAATAATACCGTTTTCACCCTTATATGATTCGTGCAACTCAGCTTTTTCGGCTATATTACTTGAAATACTTTCTAAGGTATCACCCGAGGCTGTACCATTATTTATTGTAAGGTAGGCGGCGCTCATACCTCCTTCTGAACCGGGGCGCACCCACCCATCTGATAATTCTACTTTTCCAAATATGCCTTCCTCGTGTTGTTCTTCCGTACTTTCATTGGAAATACATGCACTGATTCCAACTACTACCAATCCGGTTAAAAGAATTAAGCGGGAAGAATTCATGGTATTAATGTTAATGTATTTTTTGAAGGTCTTCGGACACATGTTCCGGGGGGACAACATTAGCGGGGTATTCCGTTCGAATGCGTCCCTGTTTATCCATTAAATAGATAGTGTTTGAATGATTCATAAAGTAGTCGCTGCTGTCTTGCTGCAGGGAATCAATTTGCGTTTTTTGAGCAACAATATTGAGCCTGTTTAGCAGAGAATCAATCTCGGAGGAAGAACCGGTAAGAAGCGAGAACTGGTCGTTGAGGTCATAAAGCTTTTTATATTTGGCCAAAGCCGATGGGGTATCGCGTTCCGGATCAAAGGTCAGTTCTACGAAACGAATATCAGTAGTATCTTCCAGTTCTTCTTGAATATTTTTCATGTTCGCAGTAATAGCAGGGCATACGTCCGGGCAGTGGGTATAAATAAAGCTGATGACCGTTGTTTTTCCTTTATAATCATTCGGGAATTGGACCTCAGTACTGTCAGTATCAAGAAGTGTAAAGGATTCATTCCCTAGGTCAATAATGGTTTCAGGTCCGCAGGATGCAAGCGCAATTAATAAAAGAAAGATGATCCAAATTGAAAAGTGCGTAGGTTTCATAAATTAAATATGTATTCTGTAAAGGAATTGAAATTCATGGAAAATGTTTATTCACATCCCTAAAATGTCGAGGCAGTTTCTAAAAGGACTGAAAATAGAAACAATGAGGACAGGAAATGAGATAGATTCAGTAAATAAAAAAGATATCATATTACCTGCTACTGCTATGCACAGATGAAAAGCATGATTGCCAATAAATAGATGCTATAGCTAACATAAAAAAAGAAACGGACTTTAGGAAGGTGGGGAATATAGCTGGAAATAAAATTTAGACATAGGTTAACTGCCTGAGCAATTCCATTCGCCCAAGTATGTTAATGAAGATAGGTAGGCGCTTATTTATTTCTTGTTTTAAATATGTCCCAGCAGCCAAAGGATCAGAAAAATGATCAATAGGGTGCTAAGAAGTCCACTGGGGCCATATCCCCACGTCCGGCTGTATCTCCAGGTTGGCAAAGACCCGAGAAGCATCAGAATCAGTACGATAAGAAGAATAGTACCTAGCATAATTAACCTCATTAAATAAATATGAGTGAATCATACGGCCATTCTCAGTTTACAATTCTTTAAAGTAGGTATACCTCAATAATGTTCCCGGTTAGGAAGATAATTTTGAAAATATAGGCACTACTCTGATCAATAATGCGCATTATTTATTCTCCAGGTAACTATCAGCTTTTATAAAGCAGGGTGTTCTACTGATTTTTGTCCCATTCTTCAAGCAATTGCCGCATGATTATTTGAGCTGTTTGTCGGGTTATCCCCTCGAGTTTCTGTCGATCTGCGGCATCGTCCACTTCATAGGTTACGGCATCAGCCCCAAAAGTGTGATAAATCCAGTTTTTGGCAATTGGCGAGTTGGGAGGGAAAGGTTCAACAGTAATGGGGGTATCTGGGGCCGCATTTTTTAGCGTTTCTATCCACCCGTAGGTAAAATCATCCGGGAATGTTGTAATGTCTCGGTTAATCGGATAGAATATGTTTTCGTTCGTTGAGTGGAAGTCAATACCATAATATACTGTACGATTGGGGTCCTCTTTTAACGGCAGGAGATCATCGCGAATAGCCTTGGTTTCCGGTTGATTAAAATGTTCCCAATCCCGATTGAGATCAATACCCGAACCGTTATGCCGCCAATGTCCGTTATCCACGCCATCCGGATTTACCAATGGATAGATCAAGAGATCAAACTTGTTGCGGAAATCCTGTGCAAGTTCACTGTCGTTGAGCAACGTTTCAATAAAATATTGACTGGCTAATCCCCCGGTAACTTCCGGCGGATGTTGGCGCCCTGTGATAATGAGAACACCCCGGTCTTTGCTGGATGTGCTTTGAGTAGCACTAATTTTCAGTATCGGCTGTTTGTTATGAGAATATCCAACAGTATCTAGTTTTGCAGCTGATGTCGAAGTGGCCATAGAATCTGCCCACTGCTGCATTTCATCAAAGGGGAGAAGTTCCTGGGCCGATATCCAAAGTGGTTCTTCATTTAGTTCAAGAGTGAGTGTAGCTGTACCGGATGCCGTATCTGTTTCAATTTGTGATAAAGGAATGGGAGTCCAATTTTTGCCATCGGTACTCAATTTGGGAAAATAGCGATGTTTACCGTGTTTATAGGCAAGTTGCAGCCGGATTTGTTGCGATGAGTCGCTATGAATTTTAAAAGAATACCAGGGACTGTTATTTACCGGATGATTTTCAGGTTCAATAACAACGCGGTAAAGTGAATCTTTTACTCTATAGAAATTGTTCATTCTGGCACCCTTAAACTCATTACTAATCCATACACCAGTCGTTGATATGCCAATAGTCCGTTTGTGTTGGTTCTGTATTTCCTTATCAGTTGTATTGGTGACTCCTTCGGGATCGTAGGAATAACCGGAAAACTCTTCTGTGGAAGAGCAACTACTTAGCAGAAGTAAAAAGCTGGCGAGATAGATGAAAGAGAAAAAACGTGAATGTGTTGCCATAATTGATGACGTTATATGAATTTAATTTCAATTCAAGGTATTGAAAAAAAGAAGAATCGAAAACTAGATCTCAGATGTTTATAATCGCTTTTTAATCAGTAAAACCGTTATCTTATGATAATTCCAAGCACTATTTGGCGACGCTAATACTCTTAAATAGTTATAATCAAGGAATATTGTTTCCCAAAATTTTTACTCACATATTTTTTGCCGGACTGTTTATAGTTGGTTGGACCACTAATGGAATTTCCGCTTCTATTGATCCGGAGCGCCCCCAGGTTTGGAAGGTAGAAATTGAGGGTAACGAGGTTTTTTCAGACGTCTTGTTGAAGGATCAAATTGCAACAGAAGTGCCCCCGTTCTTTAAAAAGCTTATTTATGGTAGCAGAGAAGAGTATACCCTGAACGAAACAACTATACAAAAGGATAAAATCCGACTGGAAAATTATTACAAACGCCGAGGATTTATTAATGTAAATGTTGAGTTTGAGATCAAAAGTGGAAATGAACCCTGGAAAAAAGAATTGTATTTTCATATTGATGAAAATGCCCCCGTCCATATAGAAAAGTTAGAGTACCAGATCGACAGTGAAGGACTTGATGAACAGGAAGTCCATTCTAAAAATAATTTTGAAAGGGTGAAAGCAAGTCATGCTTTTCAGGAGGGGAAACGATATGAATCTATACGAGAACCGGAAGTAATTGGTAATTTTACCGATGTACTTAAAAATATAGGTTTTGCCCACGCTTCAGTGAGTATTGAAACAGAGATTGATTCGACAAACTTGAGTGCTGAAGTAACCATCCACTGCAAGGCAGGCCCCCTTACTACAATTGATGAGATAGAAATCAGGGATAACAATCGCCTGTCTGATAAATATATCAAGAGACAGGCTTCTCTTGAGGTTGGGGAACAATACAGTTTGGAAAAACTGCAAGACGCTCAACAGCAATTATTTGATCATCATTTTATTCGGTTTGCCACTATTAATATTGCGGAAGAGCAGCCAAAAGATTCTACCCTCCGTTTGGTATTGCGGGTAAGGGAAAGGGAAAGTCGATCTGTTGAGGTGTTAGCTGGCTTTGGAACCGAAGAAAAATTTAGGGGACAGGTAAGTTGGAGGCATCGCAATGCTTTTGGGGCTGCACATCGGTTTACTTCTACCGGCCGGGCCTCTTTTATCGAACAATCCCTAAATCTCGACTACCTTTTTCCCTATGTTTATAATACGAAAAGCAGTGTCGTATTGTCTCCATTTGTACAGCACCTTTTAGAGAGTAACTTTGAACTATTTAGAACGGGTATTACAAATAGTTTTATTTATCAATACAGTAAAACTTTGACAGCTTCGGCTTCTTATGAATACACTAAAAACCGGGAGCTCTCACAACAGTTTGAACAAAATATGCCCGATTCAACTCAATCATATGACCTTTCATCCCTGCAGTTTTCGAGTTATTACACTCAGGGATACGGCCGACAGCAGGAGGGGTGGGTTATACAGCCATACGCTGAGATATTTGGTTTCATGGGACTAACTTCCTTAAACTTTCAAAAAATTTCGCTTGATGTTCGAAAGTTTACACGTTTAAGCAGCTCTACCATGCTTGCTACCCGGGTACAGGGAGGACGATTGTTTAATGTATCCACCGATTCTTTACCGCAAAATATTCGATATTATATAGGAGGGACCAATTCTGTTCGGGGATGGCAACGTCGTCAAATGGGACCCAAGCGAGCAGAAGTTGATAGCAGTGGTTTCCAACGTTATGTACCCTCAGGAGGGCGAGCCATGTTTGGTTTTAACCTGGAAATTCGACAAGAGCTCAATGCACTCATAGATGGATTTGGAATAGCTGTTTTTTTAGATGGAGGCCAGATTTGGGATTCAAAAGTTGATCGGGGGATTCGTCCGATTCAATTTGGAACCGGTGGTGGATTACGTTACCAGTCACCAATAGGACCAGTACGGCTTGATGTCGGATATAAAATAAATCCTACTAAGCAGGATTTGAATGTCTATCGGGGACGTAATTATGGCAGTTCTTGGGATCGTATTGGTATTCATGTTAGTATAGGTCAGGCATTTTAGATGGTTGAAAATTCATCACATAGCAGGTTTAAAAAATGGATGATTCGCCTTGGATGGGTGATCCTCGTTTTGCTGTTTCTCATAGCTGCCCTGCGTTTTTCATTGACGACTGATCCGGTTCGTAACTGGGTTAAAAATTATTCCGTGGATGCTATCAATAACCAACTTAATGCTGATTTAAGTATTGAGAATATTTCGGGCGATCTCTGGCGTGGAATTACATTGGAAAACATAGAACTGACAGCCGGAGATACCATTGCCAGAATCGATTCAGTTCACGCTTCTTATTCAGTTTGGAGTTATTTTTCTGATCAGATAGTAGTGTCTGATTTGAATATATACAAACCTGTTGCCTATCTGAAGCAGCAAGAAGGCCAATGGAATATTCAGGATCTTGTAAAATCTACTTCTCCGCCCGATACCACTGCATCAATATTTCCATTTCGTGTTAATAATTTATCCCTTACTAAGGGAGAGGTAAATATAAAAGGAGATTCCCTGGCGCTGACCACTCCAATCGAAGTAGCAAATATCGCACTATTAGGTAATATCAATATAAAAGAATCGGATATTGAAGCAGGTGTGGATGCTCTTGATTTCGAGTTTAACCATATTGCGGAAGGTAAGAAGGCATTTATTGAGGCTGCGGGTACTTTTAAAAACGAGCAGTTTACGCTTGAAGGATTGAAACTATCAACAAAAAAATCAAGCTTGCGATCTTCCGGACTGGTGAATCTGTCAGATTCGACTGTTGAACTAAATCTTTCTACATCCCCCTTGGCTGTTCAGGAGTTAGCTCCTTACAGTGAAGACTTCTCGCTGGAACAGGAAATAGAGGCCGAAATGTCACTTACAGGTTCTTCGGGAGATTATAATGCAAGTCTGGAGGCTCATTCTAAAGACATTCACAATTTTAATGCAGAAGCAGATATTAAGTGGATATCCGGAGCCGAAGGTTCCTTAGAAGGATTACAAATGCAGGCCGATCGGTTTGATTTACAGTCGTTATTGGGAGATACAACTCTGCCTGTCATAGAAGAAATGGATCTGGATTTTTCAGGTAATATACCAATGGAAGACTACCAGCAGGGACAAGGCGACCTGCAATTAACAATAAGTAAGTTAGAGCATCCTTCGGTGACACTCGACCAGTTTGAGAGCAAAGGCCAGTTACGAAATCAGGATTTGGCGGTTGATCTCCAGGCGATGGAAAATAAACAAAGTATATCCTCAACGATTACCATTCAGCAGCTTTGGGGAAATCCTGATATCCGGGGAGAAATAAAAGCCCAGCGCATTAACCCTGGATATTGGTCCCAAAATGAGATGTTGGATAGTGAATGGGATATTACCAGTACATTTTCCGGTGCAGGATGGTATCCGGAGGAGAGTCCCTGGAAATATAATATTAGTGCTGTCGATCGTAGTGAAAATCGTCCCTATAACAGAAAGTTATCAATGCAGGGACTAGTGAATATGGATTGGTTGACAACAAAGGGGAGTCTTAACCTTGGGGATGGTTTGGTGAAGGTTGAT
Organism: Fodinibius sp.; assembly: GCA_041642075.1. Lineage (GTDB taxonomy): Bacteria > Bacteroidota > Rhodothermia > Balneolales > Balneolaceae > Fodinibius. The sequence continues at coordinate 19,056 of JBEPXF010000004.1, read as the reverse complement.
GCCCGGTTTGATGAGTTGCAAGACCAGCTTGCTTATAATTTCAACTTAGCAATAGATCAATTAAATCTGGGCGAAGTCCTTCAAATTGATTCACTTCAAACTTCTCTTAATGGATCAGTTTCTGGTGAAGGTACTGGTATTACTCCTGCTGATATGCAGTTAATTCTTGCAGTGGCCATTGATTCTTCCGTAGTAAATAATGAGTCTATCTATCGATTAGGTGGAGAGATATCGGTAAGAGATACCGTGGCCGAAGTTAAAGGAATTGAACTATCAAGTATGATTGCCGACGGAATGATCAAGGGGCAAAGGCATTTACTGAATCATCTTGATCCTAATAATAGATTTAATATCGATTTGAAGGTTAAGGATATAAGTTCACTGGCTCCGCTTATGGCGGTAGACACAGCAACAGCCGAGGGGACCGTTAATGCAGAGTTATATCTTGCTGAAGGCAATGATCTGCAAATGGATGGTACTATTGATCTGTCGAATATCATTTTGGGTGAATTGTTTACCACCGAACAAGCCCATGGGGACATAAATGTTATTATTAGGGAGCATCCAGAATATGCGGTAGATATTAATTTGGTATCTCCTGTTTTTTCTGATATTCAATTACAAGATGTATGGCTAAAAACAGGGGGACAAGTTAGTGAGGAGGAAACAGCTGGCAACTACGAGCTTCGGTTTAGTGGTACGGAAGGAGAGTATTTAGAGCAGAGAGGAGAATATGCTGTTAGGGATGATTCAGCAAATGCTCAAGTATTTGATTTCGATATTGTGAGTCCTGATTTGGCACTAAGTCTTAATAAGCCGTTTAGCATCGATTTTTCCAAAGGGGAGCTTCGGATGGATACATTGCAGATGACCTCATCCAGTGGGGCTTTTGTGGAGCTGTCTATTCCGTATGCCGACTCGCTCCGGCAGGAGGGATCAATTCAGGGGAATAATATAAACTTGGCCCCCATTCAGCAGGCATTATTGAAAGAAGCATATGTAAATGGCATCCTATCCGGAGAAATGGAGTTCAATCGCGCCGATACTACACTGCAGGCCGATGGAAATATTGTAATTTCTGATCTCTCATATCAGGAACTTCATTTTGATTCGCTTTCCCTGGATGGAAATATTAAGGAAGAGCGTTTAACGGGTAGCCTGTTAATCCAAGATCAGGGTCACGAACTTGTCTGGGGTAAAGCAGATGTTCCGTTTCGGTTAGCAGATCCGGAAAGTCTGCCGGAAACTTTTTTTGATGAGTCTGTTAATGGGGAGATGAGGATTCGAGCTATTGCAATGGAACGCTTTCAACCAATATTTGATGAGCTGGGATTTACAGAGACCTCTGGAATTTTAACCGGAAGGGCTGATCTTTCAGGAACCGCAGGTTCTCCTCAGTTTTCTGCACGGACAACACTGCATCAGGCGGTTCTTTCGGGCGTAGAACTTGATTCGGTAACTGCAGCAGTCAATTATGAGCACGCCCAATCTGTGCTCAACCTAAATGGCTCTATCACTTCCCTTAAACAAACGGCTGCAGAATTAGAGACCGTTCTTCCTTTTTATATGGATTTCAGAACCTTCGAGGTTAACTATCCGGATGGGGACGAACCTATATCGGGCAATATCAAGACGCAGGAATTTAACTTGGCAGCGCTCAATGATTTTCTGGATGATCAAACTGCCCGGGACTTGCAGGGAAGTATTAGTGGTGATGTTATGTTTTCCGGACCTATTGACAGTTTGGAAACACATGGCGCATTTACATTGCGAAGAGGTGGTGTCCGTATAATTCCTCTGGGTATTCGTTTGGATGAGATGCGCTCAGATATCCACTTCGAAAACAGCCAAATAAGGATAGCGGATTTTACTACCCGTAGTAGCAATGGCAGGCTCAATATAACTGGGACTACCGACTTTGCAGACTTTGGTATTAGTGATATGGATATCCGTGTACGTTCAAAAAACTTCAGGGTTGCTAATACTAACGAAATGAATGCCATTGTAAATGCGGATATGAGAGTGCAAGGGCCGTTATATGGTGCGCATTTATCCGGTGATCTGCAATTTGTCAGCGGTTTTTATGAATTACAGAACTTTGGAGAGGAATCAGTAGAAAATATAAAGCTGGATTCCGAGGCAGAGCAGGATCTTAATTACTCTGCATACGATTCGCTAAGTATGGATATGAATATCTCTTTCAATAGACGATTTTTTGTCCGCAATAGTCAGTATCTTGATATGGAAATGGAATTGGATGGTTCCCTTGATGTGGTTAAAGAGAAAAGAGATGATATACAGCTTTTCGGTACCATGAATACTGCGGATGGATATGCCCGCCCTCTTGGTAAAAGATTTGAGATTGAAGAAGGATCGGTCATTTTCAGTGGAGAGCCTAGCAATCCTCAAATGAGTGTTCGGTCAATGTATGTACCGCCACAAACCCAGGAAGAGATTAGGATATGGTATATCATTGAGGGAACGGTAGAAGATCCAAAGTTTAAATATGAGAGTCAGCCGCCAATGGAGCTGGAAAATATTCTCAGCTATACGCTTTTTGGTCAGCCTTTCTATGCCCTGGATTCGTGGCAGCAGGTGGTGACAGGGTCCGGTAACAACACTTCTGCTACAACAATCGCCCTTGATGTGTTGCTCGATCGTGTAGAATCCCTGGCAACCCGGAAGCTTGGCATTGATGTAGTGAGAATTGATAATACCAACACCGGCGGACAAACGGGTACCTCTGTTACTACAGGTTGGTATATTAATCCAAAGGTATTTTTTGCTATACAGAATGTTATAACAGGCTCTACCCCTAATACCGGTTTTCAGCTGGAATATCTGCTTCGCGAGAACCTGAAGTTGATGCTGCGTCAGGGGAATGGAATTCGTGAAGGTATAGACTTAAAGTGGGAGCACGACTACTAAAAGCGATGCTGAGGTAACCGTTTAGTCATCATTAATATTCAAAGATTAAGCGAGATAATTTTTATTATTCGTGTTTATGTTCATGGATTTCTCTGATGGATCCTGTATATAGAATGGATTAAAAAATTTAACGATATGGAATCAAAAATTGATAGGTAAGCAATATGTTTAACGAAATGGACCAGCAGTTAGCAGACAAGATTCTCAATTTCAGTTGTGAGCTCGAGGAGGGACAAAATGTGATGCTCCAATTGGTGGGACTCAATGGAATTGGATTACTTCGGGCACTCGTCAAAAAGACACGGGAAATGAATGCCCATCCATTTGTACAGATTGAAGATACCGAAGTTCGCCGCATGCTCGCTGAAAAAGGGGACAAGGCATTTTGGAAGAATCAGGCCGAAACAGATCAGCTACCCCTAATGAAAAAGATGGATGCTTTTGTTGGGATCCGCGCATCGCTCAATATCTATGAACAGGCCGACGTCAGTAAGGAGGCCAACAAAGCCTATGCCGATTACTTTGCCGATCCGGTCCATTTTAAGGAACGGGTGAATAATACTAATTGGGTAGTGCTTCGCTATCCCTCAGAAGCATTTGCCATGAATGCCAGAATGCCAACCCAAAAGTTTCGGGATTTTTATTATAAGGCATGCCTGCTGGATTACAGCGACTTGGCCGAGGCTATGATACCGCTGCAGAATCGATTGGAAGATACCAAGAAGATTCATCTTGAGGGGGAGGGGACTGACATCGAATTTTCGGTAAAAGATCAGACGTGGATTCCCTGTTTTGGAAAGCGCAATATTCCCGACGGTGAGCTTTTCTCTTCGCCCATCTTATCGTCTGTTAATGGTCATATAACTTACGCTCCCAGTGTTTACCAGGGTAAACCATTTGAATTTGTTAAGCTAGAAGTACGCGATGGAGTAGTAGTGGACGCTGACTCTTCCGATAACGAAGCGTTGGAAGAGATACTAGATACCGATGCCGGCGCACGACAGTTCGGAGAGTTCAGCTTTGGATTGAATCCCGTGATTGAAGAGCCAATGTACGATATCCTCTTTGATGAAAAAATTTATGGATCTAATCACCTTACGCTTGGAAATGATTATGAAATAGCGCCCAACGGAAATGAAAGTAATATTCACTGGGATTTGGTTTGTATAGGAGCGGATGTGTTTCTGGATGGCGAGAAAGTCCGTGAGGGACGCAAGTTTATTGCCGATGATTTGAAAGGACTGAATCCGGAGAATCTATTGAATAGTTAGTAAGGTTACTCTCCAATGGTACGCAACATGAATAAGAATAGCGCGGGAATTAATTCCCGCGCTATGGATATTGATCACTGCCTATTGCAAACTGTCAGTTGGAATTATCCTGCCCACGCTTCGGCGTCGTCAAATACTTCCGCAAATTCGATGCTTTCACCACCTTTGCTGATGGTAGCCTCAAAATGGACTTTGGCCTCCTCTTCTCGTTTGATCAGTTCGGTAGCAAGCTTGTCGATAATCTTTGTCTGTATCAGTCGTTTGAGCGGACGGGCTCCGTAAACGGGATCGTATCCACGTTCGGCCAGCCAGTCTTTAACATTATCTGAAACCGAAAGCTTGATATCTTTTTTGTCCAACATCTTGTGCACGCGACGGAGTTGTATATCCACAATTTCCCGGATATGTTCTTTCTCCAGTGGATGGAATACAATGACATCATCCACGCGGTTTAGGAACTCCGGACGAATTTGTTTCTTGAGTTGCTCCATCAGCTGATCTTGCAGCTTGCTGTAGACTTCTTCTGTGAATTCTCCGCCGGTCTCTTCGATTTTATCGGAGATCAGGTGCGAACCGATGTTGCTGGTCATGATGATAATGGTATTAGTGAAATCCACTGTTACGCCTTTGTTGTCGGTAAGCCGGCCTTCATCCAGTACCTGCAGGAGCATATTGAATACGTCGGCATGCGCTTTTTCGATTTCATCCAGGAGAATGACCGAGTACGGCTTGCGTCGCACCGCCTCGGTAAGCTGTCCCCCTTCGTCATAACCCACGTAGCCCGGAGGGGCACCTACCAGGCGACTTACGCTGTGACGCTCCATGTACTCACTCATGTCTATGCGAACCATCGCATCCTCATCGTCAAAGAGGAAATCGGCCAGAGAACGGGCAAGTTCGGTTTTACCAACGCCAGTGGATCCGAGGAAGAAGAACGACCCGATGGGACGTTGGGCATCCTGCAGTCCTGCACGTGAACGACGTACGGCGTTTGATACTGTTTCAACGGCGGGATCTTGTCCCACAACACGCTTATGCAGCTCTTCCTCGAGGTGAACCAGTTTCTCTCGTTCGCTCTGGAGCATCTTTCGAACCGGGATACCGGTCCAGCGCGATACAATATCGGCAATATCTTCGTACTCGACCTCTTCTTTTAGCATGGCTCGGCCTTCCTGTACTTCCTCTAGCTGTTCTTTTGTTTCTTCGAGATCTTTTTCCAGCTGGTTGATCGTACCGTATCTCAGCTCGGCGACCTTCTCATATTTTCCTTCGCGCTCGGCCTTTTCGGCTTCATTGCGAGAGGTTTCTATCGCCTGCTTGAGATCACGCGTTTTCTTGATCAGGTCGCGCTCGGTATCCCACTGGTTGCGCATAGTTGACCGTTTTTCTTCGAGATCGGCCAGCTCTTTTTCAATATTTTCAATTTTTTCCTCGTTCTGTTCCCGCTTCAGGCCTTCACGTTCAATTTCAAGCTGACGTATTTGTCGCTCCACCTGATCCAATTCTTCGGGCATGGAGTCAATCTCCAACCGCAGTCGGGAGGCGGCCTCGTCAATCAGGTCGATAGCCTTATCGGGCAGGAATCGTTCGCTGATGTACCGGTGAGAAAGTTCCGCAGCGGCGACCAGGGCTTCATCTCGAATTTTTACTCCGTGATGGAGCTCATAGCGCTCCTGAAGTCCCCGCAAAATGGAAACTGTATCTTCCACACTGGGTTCATTAATCAGCACTTTCTGCATTCGGCGTTCGAGAGCGCGGTCCTTTTCTATGTATTTACGGTATTCATCAAGCGTGGTGGCGCCAATTGCGTGGAGTTCTCCACGGGCCAGCGATGGCTTCAGGATATTAGCAGCATCCATCGAGCCTTCGGAAGCACCGGCTCCAACAAGCGTATGAATTTCATCAATAAACAGGATAATTTCACCCTCAGAGTCCTGCACTTCATTAACTACTGCCTTCAGGCGTTCTTCAAATTCTCCCCGGAATTTGGTTCCCGCCATCAGGGCGCCCATATCAAGAGCTACAATGCGTTTGGATTTTAGACTTTCTGGTACATCGCCGCGGTTGATACGCAAAGCCATTCCTTCTGCGATAGCAGTCTTTCCTACACCGGCCTCTCCAATTAACACCGGGTTATTCTTGGTACGCCGGGAAAGAATTTGCATGACACGGCGAATCTCCTGATCACGGCCAATAACCGGGTCAAGTTTATTCTTTTCGGCTTCTTCATTAAGATCCCGGGCATATTTTTTGAGTGCGTTATAGCGGCTTTCCGCATTGGGATCATCTACTTTTTGAGAGCCGCGGACATCCTGCATGACCTTTAAGACATTATCCTTGGTTACGCCCTGTTGTTTTAAGAGACGTCCCGCTTCGCTTTTGGTCTTGAGCATTCCAATAAGCATGTGCTCCGAACTGATATATTCGTCTCCCATTTCATTTGCAGATGATTGGGCCTCATCGAATAATTCTTTGGTATCGTTCGCAAGATATTGTCCGGATACAGAAGCTCCCTTAACGACCGGCAGCTTGTCAATACGTTCTTCAAGTTCTGATTTTAGTTGTGGCACCCGCACCCCAACTTTGTTGAGAATGGTATTCACCACGTTATCGGTATCGGTGAGTAACGCCATGAGAATATGAGCCGGAGCCACCGCCTGGTGGTTATTGCCGGAAGCCACATCCACAGCTGCCTGCACCGCTTTCTGGGCCTTAAGTGTAAATTTATCTAAATTCATAGTGTTAATATCACTCTGTTAAAATTCATTGTTTTATCTTTTCTGTTATTAAAGAAGCCAATACCATACCGTATTTCTAAATGTGCCTATTTTTCAGATCCGATATGTCATAAAGGGTGGAGCAATGAATTTGTTACTGTAACTGTGAAACCATAACCTGCCATTAAGGATTAAAATGAGCAGCTTTGGCAGTTATTGAATGGTAGAATTATAATTTGTTGTTTAAATTAATAAAGCACCAATTAAATTGTGTTTTTATGAAGAAGGTAAAATTTAAAGACAGGATCGTTGAACTGAAGCGCGGAGATATTACCAATCAGCCAGATGTGGATGCGGTGGTAAATGCTGCCAATGCTCAGCTCCGTACCGGCGGGGGAGTAGCGGGTGCGATTCATCGGGCTGCGGGACCTGAACTTACGGAGGAGACGCGTTCAATGGCACCGATAAAGCCCGGGGAGGCAGTCATTTCAGGGGGACACAATCTGCCCAACAAATACATTATTCATTGTTTGGGGCCGGTCTACGGTCGGGATAAGCCGGAGGATAAACTATTGGGCTTTTGTTATAAAAATGCGCTTAAAGTAGCAGAGGATCATGAGATAGAGCGTATCGCTTTTCCAGCGATATCAACCGGTGCTTTTGGATATCCCATGGATAAGGCCGCAAATGTTGCATTTAAAACTATTAAAGCAAGTATACCCAACCTGGAATCGGTACAGCTTATTCGGTTTGTCCTTTGGGGAGAAGGAGCTATGGAAACACATAAAAAAGTAATGGAACAGGTATTTGAGAATAACGGATAATTAGGGTTTATATATTATCCATAAATTTGATTTAACACATAGGCCAAACGCACCCCAGCTTTAAGTAACTGCCGATCCAGAAGATCCCTGTTATTGTATTGGTATTGATAGCCAATTTGGCTGTCATCGGGGAGATCATAGATTTCATCACGATATTTCATAGACTCATGGGCCCAATCCAGTACATCTCCCTGTTGCCACTTCCTAAGTTGTTCCTCTGTTGGATGATTAACAGCCTTGGAAAATTCCGTATAGCTTAGCTTGGTATCATCAATGATTTCGGAGTCCCATACTCTGTGAAGGTTTGAAGGCTCATAAAACCATTCAACCCTAGTATCATTGCCCCCTCGGTCTTCGCCGGTTCCGACATGCATCGGCTGATGCAGATCCCCGACCAGATGGATAAGCATTTTAAGCTTTTCTAATTCCTCCTCTTTCGATAACTTTTCTTCTTTCAATTCCGTAATGATAGTTTGCAGGGCGTTAATTAGGTCGCCATCAGGATTTTTTTCTGTTTCCTCATAGGTCATTCCATCGGGAATGGTCATCCAGTGCCAAGCATGAGTATGGTCATACCGGGAATCAGATCTTATTTTATCCATCCAGGTACTGGCAATGGCCATAGATTCATGCTCTAAAATCTTTGATATAGCCATTTCAGCTTTTTTATCTAGGTAATCAGCTGCAATGTCACCCACAATACGATGCCCTGTTTGTCCCCACTTATCTTGTTTCTTATCGGATATGTCAGCAGGATAGATGAGGAGCAGAGACAGAAATATAGTAATAAGGGAAGTCATATATCGAATAGATTAAATCAGAATTTTCAGGCAGGTCAAATATGCCTACTTTTCAGTAAAAAGGTAAGCACTTTTTTGAACATTTAATATATAGGTTGGATCTGAATGTATGAGCTACTCAACATATTCTTTTTGTTTTTTCATACTGCATGGATGCTGTTCAACCTTTTTGGATGGATATGGGAAAGTGTCCGAAAATGGAATTTGTTATCACTGCTGCTAACCGCCTTTTCGTGGTTTGGGCTTGGAATATGGTATGGATTGGGATACTGTCCCTGCACCCATTGGCACTGGCTGGTGCGTAGGGAACTGGGCTATACGAATATGCCCAATTCCTATATTAAGTTTTTGATTCAGGAACTAACCGGAATAAATATCAGTGCTGTCGCGGTGGATTGGCTGACCGGAGTGAGCTTTGGTTTGGCACTTATACTCTCTGTGGCTTTAAATATCAAGGATTATAAAAAAAACCGAATCCAATAAAAGAAAATTGTACTATAATTACTGCTAGTATTTCGTTATAAGTTACTTTTTAGCCAACTTTTTGAAGAGTTTTTTCTCCTCGGCTGAAAGTTTTTCCGGTACTTCTATTTGGATACGCACCAACAGATCTCCCTGTTTGGATGAATTCTTGAACTTAGGCATTCCCATTCCATTCAGCCTAAAGAGTTTTCCACTTGAAGTACCTTCCGGGATCGAAAGTTTAGCTTTGCCACTTAGCGTCTGCACAACGGTTTCCCCGCCCAGTACGGCAGTATATAAATCTATGGGATGATCGAGATAGAGGTTGTCCCCTTTACGTTCGTATTCTTCTGGCATATTAATGCGGACCGTCAGGTAAAGATCACCGCGTGCACCGTTTCGGGCTCTTGAGGTTCCTTTGCCTTTGAGTTTCAGGCGCTGTCCGTTTTTGATACCAGCCGGTATTTTAACTTTCATTTTTTCTCCCCCGACTCGGAGTGTTCGGGAGGTGCCTTCAAAGGCCTCTTTTAGTGAAATAGTAACCTCGGCCTTGGTATTCTGTTTCGTCTTTGCTGATGCAGATCGTCTATGGGCATTACTTTGGTATCTTCGGCCCTGCGTGCGGGTTTGTTGAGCCTGCTCAAAAGGATTGCGCCCACCACCAAAAATGGTTTCAAAAAAACTGGAAAAGCCTCCGCCGCGTCCACCGGAACCGGCATCTTTGGCACCGCCTCCAAACAGATCATTAATATCAAACCCCGTTTGATAGCTTTGCTGCCGCTGCTGTCCGCCAAAGCCGCGTCCCTGGCTTTGTTGCCGGGCATAGTCAGACCAGTTAAAACCTTGGGCATCGCCGCCGGCACGCTGATACTTTTTCCAGTCTTTACCGACTTTATCATAGAGGTTTCGTTTTTCGGGGTCGCTTAACACTTCATAAGCCTCCCCAACCTCCTTGAATTTATCTTCTGCGGAGTCGTCGTCGGGATTCTTATCCGGATGATATTTGGCCGCCTTTTTACGGTAGGCCTTTTTTATTTCATCCTGTGATGCATCTTTGGAGACTCCCAGTATGTCATAATAATTTTTGTATTCCATAATGCAATTTAAACTCTCATCATTTTCAAGTGTTTGCTATATATAGAAAAAGCAAATAAAGTGCCATCCTGAAAAGACTAACGATTTGTCAAAATGAGGGAAAGTCTTCGCCAGCTTGTCATAAAAAAGCCCCTCCGGCTTAGAATCGGAGGGGCTTAAAGAGCAATTACCGTTAATTTTAAGAATTAAAGAAGGTTAGAGCTCAAAAGCGATGTATTGTTTGTTGCCTTGTCGAAGTACCCGCAAGAGCACGACCTCGTCATCCTCAGCGATATTGCTGATCGCCTCTTTGAATTCCGCAACGGAGGTTACGGGATTATTGCGACCGACTTCCACAATCACATCGCCCCGTCGGAGTCCCTGGCGCTGCGCATTACTTCCTTCGGTAACTTCTGTAACGACAACGCCCTGTTGTCCGGGATCAAGCTGCAACTGCCGGGCGATATCGGCTGTAAGATTACGAACGCTAAAGCCAAGCTGATCGTCTATGGATTCTCTGTCATCGGGCCTATTCTGGTTCGCAATCATATCTTCAGGCATTTCGTCCAGGATTACCGTAATATCTTGGGTATCTCCATCGCGATTAATCGTCAATTCTACCTCATCACCCGGAGAGGACGTACCGATTTCAGTGCGGAAAGCGGCCCAATTTCGGATGGGTTCACCATCAATAGCCTGGATAACATCATCCTCTCGGATACCGGCTTCTTCTGCAGGACCATCTTCCTCAACGCTACCTACAATAACGCCGTATGGCTGATCAAGGCCCAAAGCTTTTGCCATGGTAGCATCCATTTCACCACCCATTGAGATACCTAAATATCCCCGTGTAACATGTCCGTGCTCAATAATAGACTGCATAACACTTTTGGCGATATTAATAGGGACCGCGAAGCCGATGCCATCGTTACCGCCAGAACGCGAAGCAATAGCAGTATTGATGCCGATAAGCTCGCCATCCATATTCACCAGTGCGCCGCCGGAGTTACCGGGATTAATAGCGGCATCCGTCTGGATGAACCTCTCGTAGCCGCCCTGTTCCGCAAGAATGCCAATGTTCCTGTCTTTTGCCGAGACAATTCCCTTGGATACAGAATGTGCCAGACCGGCCTGTAGCGGACTTCCTATTGCCAGTACCATTTCGCCCACGCGTACCTGCTCGCTGTTACCCAACTCAATAACGTTGAGATCTTCTGTATCAACCTTTAAAACAGCAATGTCCGTTCGGGGGTCGGTACCAACAACCTCAGCAGTTGTTCTTGTGTCGTCATAGAATTTAACTTCTACTTCATCAGCATTTGCAACCACATGATTATTAGTCAGAATATATCCGTCCTGTGCTACAATGACCCCGGAACCGAGCCCCTGTCGCTGATATTGCTCAGGTTCTCCCTGGGGATTGCCAAAAAAACGGGCAAATGGATTTTGTCGTTCTACGGTCTTGGTTACTCTAACCGTTACAACAGTAGGGTTTGTTTGATCGACAATATTGACAATGGCGTCATTGAAGTCTTTAAGAGTGGGAGCATTCTGGGTATCAGACTGGGAAACTTCAGTAGTAGAGGAGAAGTCGGGCATGGTAAAAACAGTGGCTTCCTCCGACTCTAAATCAAGGGTATAAAATCCCAAAAGGAGTACTGCAGCCACAATCCAAAGTACATTCGAATATTTAACGTTTTTCATAATTAACTTCGTTTTAAATCATAATTTTGTTAAGGAAACTTGCAAGTCCTGATAAATGAATAAACCCCTTAAAAGCATTTATTATTGTGCAACATTTTATGTCATAGATATAGATAAGTAATGGAAAGGCGGAAGTTACGTTTCAAGCAACTTCCGCCATTGTGATCGGGATTATTAGGGATTGTGAGAAATCAGTTAACTTATTTCAATCTGTTTTTTCACTTTGTCTTCATTCTTGTCGATAGAGATATTCAGTAAGCCGTCTTCATATGAGGCTTGAATGCTGTCTTCATCGACATTATCCGGAAGCTGGAAGGAGCGGTTGAAGGAACCATAACTGGTTTCTACCCGATGGAAGGTTTTGCCTTCCTCTTCATTTTTAAATTGCCGTTCACCGCTAATGCTCAGCCGTCCGTTTTCCAGACTGATATCAATATCTTCCTTTTTCATGCCGGGCAGCTCAGCAGAGATTTGAAACTGTTTTTCAGTCTCTGAGATGTCAATGCCGGGCACAAAACTATCACGGCGCGAACTTACAACATCATTGAAAAATTCGTCCATGATATCAGAAAATCGTTTTGATGTTACATCTTTGTTGGGTCGATTATATCTTACAAGTGTCATAATAATTACCTCCAAAAAGGTTTTGTTAAAAAATTGCTTCATTTCAATCAAACTCACTTTTATGGGAGCAATAGCTATGCCAGGGTGGAAAAGAGGGAAAAGTGGCTGACATTCAGCCAGAAGGGACTGATTTTTTTACAGAAACAGAGAAAGGGAACAAAAAAATGTCATAGCTTCGGTCGACAAAGCGACAGCGGGCTGTATTTGTGGCAGGAGTTTTTGTTATTGGTTATTAGTGTATTGGTCACTTAGAAGGGAGAACCAATAACTAATAACCAGTAACAATTAACTAATAATCAACTATAGCTTTTCTTCCATTCCTTGGCTACAAGGAAAGCCATTTCTAAGCTTTGCTCGTAGTTTAGACGCGGATCGCAGTATGTTTCGTAGTTGTGATGGAGTTCTTCTTCATGCAGACCTTTAGCTCCTCCTACACATTCCGTTACATTATCTCCGGTAAGCTCCAAGTGTACACCTCCAAGATAGCTTCCCTGGTCGCGATGGATAGCAAATGTCTTGCGCATCTCCGAGAGAATATCATCAAAATTACGCGTTTTAATATTGTCATCTGTCGCAAAGGTATTTCCATGCATGGGGTCGCAGCTCCATACTACCGGCATACCTTCATGCTTAATGCGATGGATTAGATCCGGCAGCCCTTTTTCTACCTCATCTTTCCCGAAGCGGGTAATAAGAACAATCTTTCCCTGCTCGTGAACCGGATTCAGTTTATTGATAAGATTCAATGTTTCATCTATATCGTAGTTTGGTCCTATTTTAATTCCAATAGGATTACGGATTCCCCGCAGATATTCTACGTGTGCTCCATCTATATCGCGGGTACGATTTCCCAGCCATATCATGTGGGCACTCAGGTTGTACCATCCCTCGCGGCGGGGTACCTGACGTGTTTGGGCAGAATCGTAATGAAGATTAAGGCCCTCGTGCGAAGTATAAAGATTAACTTTTTGTACGGTATTAAACTGGTTTGGAGTGATGGTTTCCATAAAGCTAACCGCTTTTTGGATAGAATTAACCATCTCTTCATATTCTTTGTGATATTTGTTTTCACGCATGAAATCCAGTTCCCAATACTCAGGGTGATGGAGATCTGCAAATCCCTCATCAGCCAGTCCGCGGAGGAAATTAAGCGTTAAGGCCGCCTTTTCATATCCTTTAAGGAGTCTTTGCGGATCTGGCATACGGTCTTCACGAGTAGGATTGATGCTGTTGATCAAATCGCCCCGGTAATTATGAATCTTTTCACCATTTACAATCTCAAAATCATTGGAGCGGGGTTTAGCATACTGCCCGGCAATACGTCCGATACGGACGATGGGAGTTTCCATTTCGTGAATAAGTATAAAACTCATCTGTAGCAGTACCTTCAGCAAATTGACGATCTTGGGCGATTTGCATCCGGCAAAGCTTTCAGCACAATCTCCTCCCTGTAGCAAAAAGCTACGTCCCGCAGCTACATTTGCAAGTTTGTTCTTTAGTGCTTCAACTTCCCAGGAAGTAATAAGCGGTGGGTTTTTCCGCAATTCTTCATACGCTTTTTGCAGTTCTTCTTCGTCCGGATATGGAGGTAACTGCTTGATAGGAAAGTCTTTCCAGGAAGTTGGAGACCAGTCTTTGGGATTTGCAACTTCGGTTGCTACAGATTTATCTGAAAACATGATGTTACTTTGATTCAAAATTAAACCCTTAATGTATATAAAAAAGGGTATAGGAACAACGTTAATGCCTTATTAAATTAATAAATTATAATGATAAACGAGATAAGTAAAATTAACGGGTCGGCTCGCGCACAAAAATACCCTGTTTATTGAGATAACCATATTTATCACTAAGCTTTACCAACGCAAAATTGCCGAAGAAATCCCAGGCAAAATCGTAAATAGGATCGATTGCGAGCTTGCCCTGCGGATTGACGAATCCAAACTTTCCATTTTTTTGGACTCTTCCCCGGCCTTCTTTAAATGTAAAGGCCTGTTCAAGGGTGGGCTCTACGATAAATCTTCCTTCCCGATCAATGTAGCCGAATTTCATTTTGTTAAGATTGGCATTGTTTTCAGGCATTGCCACTACGGCAATACCTTCAGAAAAGGGCTCGGCTTCCAAAAATTTGGATGGGATGACAGTATCGCCATTTTTATCGATATAACCCCACTGCCGAAACTCCAGTTGTACCGGAGCTAAACCGTTGACAAAAGATTTTGCATCCCGGTATTGGGGCTCAATAACTATTTCTCCCTCTCGGTTGATGTATCCCCAGTCGCGATGAGCAGCGGTTTGAACAAGGGCCCGTCCGTCAGAAAAGTTTCGAGCAGAAATAAATTGTGGTTCAATGACAAAGTCACCGTTCCTGTCGATGAATCCCCAGTTTCCCCCCTGCTCTTTTTGAACGGCAGCCCTGTTGTTTTGAAATTCGTAAGCCTGATGGAATTGTGGCTCAATTACAAAGTGTCCGGAATCATCTATAAATCCGTATTGACCGTCAATTTTAACCAGCGCCAATCCATCATTAAATGGTTTAACTTCTTCAAATCGGGGTTCAATTACCGTATCTCCAGAGCGATTAATATATCCGATCGATCCAGAAATAGGAACAGCCGCTAATCCCTCAGAGAATGAATACGGCCAAATATCACTCTCGGCCAACTGAAACTGGGGTTTAATGTGCTGGATTAATCTATTATCCATGAATCCAACTTGCTGGTCTTCTACATAGGGATACAGTGGGCTATCTGATTTATCATCATCCGAAAAGGGCGATTCAATAATTTTACAGGAGGTCCAGAGCATAATGACTACAGAAAGAACAGCAAATTTAAAGAAAAAAGATCTCATGGAATATATTCATTGGACGGTGTTATGGATTTATAATTGTATACTCTGTTTTCAGAAATTGTTCCCCTATGAGGGAAGATAGGATTCGGATGGTATCTTTTTACTATTATCAGCCAGACTTTTATAAATAACAGCGGTAGCCATGGTAGTTAGGGGATAGGTGAAGATTATTCCAATGCCAAAGAAAAGAACACCTATAATATTAAGAGTTACAACAGTTGTACCGAACAGGAAAAGTTCAAGTGTCAGGTTTTGTGTTATGTTATAACTCTTGTGCAGGGCGGTAATAGCTGTGTCGTTGTCTATCAAAATAAAGTAGGGATAAAAAAGAAAGCGAATAGCAATAAAGATTGCGGGCAAGACCAGTAGGAAAATTCCAATCGTAATTCCTATCATATAGATAAAACTGGCTACAAAATAGCTCAGAAAAGGACGGAAATTATTGAATAGATCGCTCACCTCTACGTATTTATTATCAATTAGCCAGAGCATGATTTTAATAAAACCCAAGCTCAAATAGAGCTGAAGAATGGTCAATATTCCGGAAAGGATCTGGCTTTCGGTAGTGGGATCCTCGGGCGCATACGTTAAAAAGTAAACCTGGGGAATAATGGCAAGTACGTAATAGGTCGTCATAATGCCAATGACAAATGAAAGATACTTTTTGTACTGGCTATAGCTATATTTAAAGAGCTGAACCAGATCAATAGATTGATTTGGCATAAGAAGGTGAATTAAAACAGAGGATTTTTGGTTATAGTACGATGTCCCATGAAAACAAATTTTACGGGAATTAAAAGCTTCAAAAAATACGATTTATCTGTATCTTTAACAGTTTAATTGAATAGGGCCTTGTAACGCCCTTTTGAACCTCAAAGTTTGTATCACCCTTGCGAGAAAATATTGTAATTCGCGGCGCACGAGAGCACAACCTAAAAAATATAGATGTCAATATTCCCCGGGAGGAACTGGTGGTCGTCACAGGAATATCCGGATCGGGAAAATCTTCCCTGGCCTTTGACACTATCTATGCCGAAGGACAGCGGCGGTTCCTGGAATCGCTTTCGGCGTATGCCCGGCAATTCCTGGGAATGATGGAGCGTCCTGAAGTGGATTTTATCGATGGATTGTCACCCGTTATCTCTATTGATCAGAAGACAACAAACCGGAACCCCCGCTCTACCGTTGGTACAGTAACTGAAATTTATGATTTCTTGCGGCTTCTTTATGCACGTATTGGGGTGCCTTACTCTTGGAAGACAGGCAATAAGATGGCGAAACAAACCGCAGACGAAGTGGTTTCCGCTATTATGGATCTGCCCGAGGGTACCAAGGCCTATTGCTTGGCACCGGTTGTGCGGGGACGTAAAGGACACTACCGGGAGCTGTTTGAGCAGACGATGAAACAGGGCTTTGTACAAGTACGTGTAGACGGTGAATTTATAGACTTGGAAGAGGATATGAAGCTGGACCGCTACAAGAGGCATAATATAGAAGTGGTGGTAGATCGTTTTGTTATTAATGACAAAAGTGAGAAACGTATTGCAGAGAGCGTTCGTCTGGCACTGGAGATGGCCGAGGGGAATGTAGTGCTTGCTGTGCCGAAAGAGGAGGACGGGGAGGTAGTCTTTGAAGACCATCTGTTTTCACAAAATTTGTTTGATCCGGAAAGCGGTTTGGCATATGAAGATCCCGCACCAAATATTTTTTCTTTTAATTCACCCTATGGGGCCTGCCAGCACTGTGATGGATTGGGCTATACTTATGATGTAAATCGTGATTTGGTTATTCCCAACAAAGAGCAAACGATCGAGGAAGGGGGCATCCGATTTTTAGGACAGCCGCGCGATATTTTTGCTTTTAAACAGTTAAAAGCGGTATTGGATAGCTTGGATCTGGATTTTGAAACACCCATCAATGAGTTTTCCGAGGAGGCTATGGACTTGATTTTTGAGGGTGGTGGAGATAAGAAATTCGATGTAAGCTATGACTTTCGCCAGGATAATGTGACCTACAAGCATTCCTTTAAAGGGCTGCGGAATATGATCCGTGAACAGTACGAGGAAAGTGGATCTAAGAAGAAAAGAGATAAGGCTAAGGCCTTTATGAGTAAAATTGATTGTCCCAAATGTGAAGGGGGACGATTAAACCGGGAGGCTCTTTCATATAAAATTGATGATTATACCATCGATGATTTAGTCCAGATGGATATCAAACAGCTGCGAAAGACTATAAATAATCTTGAGCTGGATGAACGCCAGCAGAAAATCGGCAGCCAGGTCCTTAAAGAGGTACGTGACCGGGTAGATTTCCTGCTAAATGTGGGACTCGATTATCTGACGCTTGATCGGGAAGCTCAGACCCTCTCTGGTGGCGAAGCACAGCGAATCCGTTTGGCGACACAAATTGGTACCCAGCTTGTAGGAGTGCTTTATATTTTGGATGAGCCGAGCATCGGGCTGCATCAGCGGGATAATATTAAGCTAATTCGATCACTGGAAACACTACGCGATTTGGGTAATAGCGTTATTGTGGTTGAGCATGACCGTGAAACCATCGAGCAAGCTGATTACGTACTGGATTTGGGGCCCGGCGCGGGAGAATATGGCGGGGAGATTGTAACGCAGGGAAAACCCGAGGAGCTCGATCCGGAGTCCATGACGGCGAAGTTCTTAAACGATGAAGAAACCGTTCCCTACCCGGATACTCGCCGTGAGGGCAGTGGAAAGACCGTTCGCCTTGAGGGAGCAAGGGGACATAATCTCAAGGAAGTCGATGTGGATATTCCTCTGGGTAAGTTTATCTGTGTGACGGGAGTAAGCGGAAGCGGCAAAAGTTCGTTAATCAATCAGACACTCGAGCCTATTTTGTCTACTGAATTTTATAATTCGAAGTCCGTACCTCTGCCTTATGATGAGGTGCACGGAATCGATAACCTGGATAAGATTATCTCCGTTGATCAAAGCCCGATTGGACGCACGCCGCGCTCAAATCCGGGTACATATACCAAAGTCTTTGATCATATCCGCAAACTGTTTGCCGAACTCCCGGAATCCAAAATCCGTGGCTACGATCAGGGGCGTTTTTCCTTTAATGTAAAAGGAGGGCGCTGCGAAAGTTGTAATGGCGATGGTGTTCGAAAAATTGAGATGAACTTTCTTCCGGATGTTTATGTGGACTGTGAAACATGCAACGGCAAGCGTTATAATCGGGAGACCTTGGAAATTTATTATAAAGGGAAGAATATTTCCGATGTGTTGAATATGTCTATCCAGGAAGCCCATGAGTTTTTTGATTCCGTGCCTGCAATTAACCGGATATTGGGAACGCTGGTCGATGTTGGGCTCGGATACCTCCGGCTGGGTCAACCAAGTACCACATTGTCCGGTGGCGAAGCACAGCGTATTAAACTGGCCCGTGAGCTGGCAAAGGTAGGTACCGGCGATACACTCTATATTATGGATGAGCCCACAACCGGTCTGCATTTCCAGGATGTTCGCATGCTGGTGGATGTGATCCAACAGCTGGTAGACAAGGGTAATACCGTAATTGTTATTGAACATAATATGGATTTAGTAAAAGCAGCCGACTGGATTATTGATTTGGGGCCGGAAGGAGGTGATGAAGGGGGGCAGATCATTGCCGAAGGCACACCTGAAGAGGTGGCAAATACAGGAAGCAGTGCTACCGGTACTTATCTTGAGGAAGAGTTTGAGCGTGAAAATAAGCAGGCTATAACTGCTTAAGACACTAATAAAATGATTAGCAAATACTATTTTTCAGGTAAACTATATACTCA
>JBEPXF010000003.1:0-55325 GCA_041642075.1 Fodinibius sp. | reverse complement strand
TCTGCGCTGAAGATACAGACTATTCTACAGAGCATAAACAAAAACAGGTATTAAGTTTTTGTTATTATCTATGAGGGTTATCAATGTTTTCAATGACTAATCGTATATAATAAATAATGAGCTTTAATAAGTGAGGGAATTATTTCTTGTTAAGCTAATCGTTGGGTGCTTACTTCCAGTCAGATATACTATAAAAAATATGGTGCCGACCAATATAACTTTTATATTCAGGTGAAATTGTAACTCAAAGCACTTAAAAAAACAAAAGGATTAAGAAATGATTAAAATAAACAGGTTAATTTCCGGCTCTTTACTTATTGCCTTAATGATGATGAGCGTTGCAGCTTGTGGCGGCAGCGAAAGCAATGAGCAGGAAGAAGTACAAGAGTCCACATCTCAAGGAACTATTGAACAAGATACTACAGCAGCAACAGCACCCGAAGTAAAATTAAATGTTAATACCGCTTCCGGAGAAGAATTTAGTACAATTCCCAATGTAGGGGATAAAATGGTGCATGAATTTGAAGAATATCGTCCCTATGTTAGTATTCAGCAATTCCGCCAGGAGATTGGAAAATATGTGGATGAAAAACAAGTTGCTGCGTATGAGGAATATATCTTCGTTCCTGTTGAAATGAATAACAGCGATGCTGCCACACTTCAGCAACTGCCGGGCATAGATGCCGATGCCGCACAGGAGCTGATTGATGCACGACCGTATGACTCCAATGATGCATTTCTCGATAATCTCGCTTCTTATGTCGATGAAGATGAGCTAGCCACAGCAGAGACGTATTTAAAGTCTGAATAAATCGTGGAACATTCATCTACTATTGAGCAGCAACTCCGTTCATTTTTATTGGGAGTTGCTGCCTTTATTTTTATTGGGACGATTGCTGAACTTTATCTGTTGGAGCATTATGAGGAAACCCAGCAGTGGATTCCTATTATCTTATCCATTATTGGTTTTTTTATATCTGCAGCTGCCTGGAGAAAACCGGGTCGTAATATATTATTAGTCTTTCGCTGGATAATGGGACTTATTGCCCTTGCCAGTTTATATGGTATGTATTTACATTTCATGGGAAACTACGAGTTCACGATGGAAATTAACCCTTCTTTTTCAGCTGCGGAGGCTATTTGGCCGACCATCAAAGGATCCTACCCCTTACTTGCACCGGGCATCCTATTTTTATCAGCTATTCTTGGATTAGCAGCAACTTACCAACATCCTGAGTTGGAAAAATAGGAAACGAATGATATTATCATGACTATACTGTATAGGGTGTATATTTGACTATCAGCTATGGCTGGTATCAAAAAATGTTGGAATTCTGATGTTGAGTAGTTAATTCTACTCTCTCTACCACTTAAATACGGTAACCGGTATAAGCATGGATTATAAAGAAACCCTGGAAGCAACGGTGGGTGTACCTTTTTCGGAGGGGAATTCCGTAAAAGTATTAAAGAACGGGGATGAAATTTTTCCATCCATGCTGGAGGCTATTCAAAATGCTCAACACCAAGTCGATTTCCTTACATTCGTCTACTGGGAAGGGGATATTGCTGATCGTTTTGCCCGGACATTGGCAAAAAAAGCGGAGGAAGGCTTAGAGGTTCGGGTTATTTTAGACAGTTTCGGCGCGGCCTTTATGCCGGAAGAACTGGTTGAATTGATGGAGGCCAGCGGAGTAGAGGTAGAATGGTTTCGCCCCTTTAAGCAATGGAAGTTGTGGAAAAGTGATAATCGTACTCACCGCAAAGTATTAATTTGTGATGGCTGTGTAGCATTTACCGGCGGAGTGGGGATTGCAGAAGAATGGGAGGGAGACGCTCGTAATCCCTCTGAATGGAGAGAAACTCACTTCCGGATCGAAGGTCCCGCGGTAAAGGGATTACAGTCGGCTTTCCTAGAGAATTGGATTGAAGCGGGAAGGGACCTTAAGATCGGACTATCCTGGCACAAAAATAATAGTGAAACACCACTGCCCGATGACCATTCAATTCAAGATATTCCTTTACAGATGGTGCGAACTTCCGCTTCGGTACGGTGGAGTGATATCGTCATTTTGTATAAAACTCTTATACAAATGGCTCAAGAAAGCATCTGGATTACAACCGCATACTTTAATCCCAATGAGCCAATGGTACAGCGATTGTGCGATGCGGCCGAACGCGGAGTGAATGTGCAGATTATGATTCCAGGAAAGCATATGGATAAGCGGGTGGCCAATATTGCAGGTGGGGATTATTTTGATGATTTATTGGATGCGGGTGTTACTATTTGGCAATATCAAAAAACAATGCTGCATTCTAAGATTATTGTTATTGACGGAGTTGTTTCATGTATAGGTTCTGCCAACTTTAACCACCGTTCGATGCTTAAAGATGATGAAGTGAACCTGGTGGCACTAAATGAAGATCTGGCCGAAACTTTGGTAACAGATATCAAAGAAGATCTGGAGCACTGTGAAAAGTTAAAAGAGGGGAGCTGGAAGCGACGAAATGTGTTTCGCCAAGCATTGGAAACTTTGTCCAGACCTTTCAAACAGCAGATTTAAAGGTTCACCTGTTTTTGTTTACGGCTGAATCCTCTACCGTTTGCTTTTCTTCGAATCAGTCGTTCTATGACTTTAAGGTGCTTAAAAAAGATGCTTATTCCTGCACGCCTGAAAGGGTAAGCTTTCTATTAAAAAGAGAGAAGGATCGGGAATAAGGAAAGAGTTCTTATAGTGAATAGGTTTTATGGCCTTTTGATAGTGACAACTATACCTATCAAACCTTGGGAACATAAAAAGAAATTATGATTCAACCTTATGTACGTTTATGGTTACGCTGATATTTGGGGAAGCCTGCTCAGGCAGGCGAAATGAGTCGCCTTCCAGCTGAAGTGCTTTTTGTTGCACGGTCTGCTCCTCAATTTGGCTTAGATCCACAGGTTCGGTCATAACCGAGTCGATTGAAGCAGAAGCGGTATCCACCAAGACAGTTATGGTTTCGGGAGAGGGGACGGCAGATTGAAATTGAAGGTCCTCTGCTATGGTACCGGTCACGGGTACTTTTACCGGGACGGTAGTAGGGACAAAGTATTGTTTTTTAAGCTGGAGCGTGGGCGGAGAAGCTTCGAAAAACTGTAATCCTGCCGGGAGGTTGATATTGTCGCTGTCGATATCGAGTTCAAGGTCTTCGACCTCCTCGGAGGATAGGTCAAACGATATAAACAAGTCCGAGGGATCGAGGGTTCGAAAGGCTTGCTCGGATCCCGAGAGGGTAACGCGCGCTTGCAGTGGCACCGTATCCTGGAGGGCATAAGGGGTGGACTCAAGGTTGCTGTATTCAATGGGTACGGCATACGTTCGATATACGGTCTCCGAAGGATAGGCAAAGGATAGCCACAGAATAAAGGCCAGGCTGCCTGCGGCCAGGGCGGTTTTCAGGCTACGGCTTTCGCCCCATTGTTTGTAGGATGTCGTGTTTGATTGATAATATTCGGCCCAAAATTCATCGAGATGTTTTTTGAGGTCGCTGTGGGATTCCAGTTCTTTGATTTGGCCGTTTTGTGCAATACTAATGGTTCCCCGTTCTTCCGAGACCACAATTATCAGGGCATCGCATTTTTCCGAAAGTCCCAGTGCAGCTGTGTGTCGCGTACCGCCGCGCGACAGTTTATATAAATTGGTTGAAAGGGGTAGGTGGACCCCAAACTTTAGAATTCGCTGTCCATCGCTGAGCACGGCTCCATCGTGACCGGGAGCTTTGGTGTTGAAGATGCTGTGCAGCAGTGGGATCGTAATCTTGCCATCGAGCTCAATACCGCCATGAACATGCCGGTCCCAATCTTCTCTGCCTTTGAGCACAATGAGGGCTCCGGTTCGTTGATCCGCCATTTTGGCTACTGCTTCTGTAATGATGCTGGTTGAAATATCCGTAGAATCAGGTTGAGAGATATCAAAAAACCGCCAGTTGCCGATGCGGTCGATGATCCGCCGCATGTCTGATTGGAATACCACGATAATACCGATCAGAATTATAACGAAAAGTCCCTCGATAAGTAGTTCCGTGAGGTACATACCGGTAAAGCGGGCAATGACATAAACAATTAATATCAATAAAAAACTAAGTAAATTGCGGCGCGAGGCACTTTGGCGCAACCAGTTCAGTACGATATAGAGAAAAAAGGAAATGATGATAATATCCAGCACATCGACAATACGGATATTTTGAAGAAAGGTATAAAAGGTATCTTCGATGCTTTGAAGCAATATAAAAGCAGGATCGATCAAATTGGTGTCCCTCATTTAATATTAGTGAAATGATAAGAATTTTATTCCGCAAGATGAAACCGGCAGCAACCTCAGCAAGGTTATTTCCGATAACTCCCCATGAGGGCGAGAAAGATACTTTCCAAACTTAGGCGCTCCTTTTTAAGGGAGCCACAGCAAAGTTTAAAATATGCTAAAAACTACTTATTCCCTGATATGTTCTCTGAATCCTCATATTTAATTTTAATTCTATATTAAATAATAAAAGGATTGATGGAGTGAAATACTACACAGATATTAAGTGTATTTTGGATGCGGGATTTAATTGAGATGCTGATGAACCAGGGCTGAAACCCTGGCGACATATTTCATTGAAGTTCTGGAACACTTTGAAGAGGTAAAAAGAGGTTTCTGGATGCGGCAGAATATGTTTCGTCGGCGATGGGAAAGTTTGGTCAGACCTTTCAATCAGCAAATTTAAAAATTAGTTGGTCGGTTTTTCTTTGGCGAGAACTTCTTCCGTTTGTTGTTTTTCCATCCAATCGTTCCACGATTGCTTAAGTGCTTTTAAAAAGGTTTCTGATTCCTGGGCGCCCGAAACGGCAAATTTTCTGTTAAATAGAAAGAAGGGCACGCCTCGAATGTTCATCGCCTGGGCGGTCTGGATATCGTGCTGAACAGCATTGGCATATTGATCGTTTTCTAGCATTTCGCGTGTTTCTTGAGCAGCCAGTCCAATTTGTGCGGCAATTTCTACTAGCGTATCGGGATCATCCATATTCTTTCCTTCGGTAAAGTACGCTTGAAAGAGTGCCTCCTCTGCTTCGTCACCTAAATCCTGGCTTTTGGCAAACTGGATGAGACGATGCGCGTCAAATGAATTAGCCACTACAGCCTGATCCATTTGGTATTCCAGTCCCTCTTCAGCAGCCATATTGGTAACCCGCTCATTCATTTGTTTGGCTTCATCTACCAACCAGCCTTTGGTTTCGGCCAGATATTCGTTGATGCTCGCATCGGGGTCGGTTTCCATATCGGGATTAAGCTGGAAGCTTCGCCACTCGATTTCAATCTCATCGGAATATTCAAATTGATCAAGAGCTTGTTCAAAGCGCCGCTTGCCTATGTAGCAAAAAGGGCACATAATATCGGACCAAATTTCGACTTTCATATCAACACAATTGTAATTTAGATGTCACAAGTTTTTTATTGCTACTAAGGTAAACAAGTTAAAACCGAAACCATTCCACTGAATTTCATTTATTGTATAAGTTCCAGATAGATTTATCTTAAAAGTAAAGGCCTGTCTCGGGAATATAAATCAGTTATTAAGTAAATCCAGCGGATCTTCCGCACTTCCAATAATCCTTTCGAAGGCATCGGTAAGGGTAACTAAACCTACGATATTACCATTTTCTTTTACCATAGCCAGCTCATGGTGTTCAACTTGGAACTCATCTATGAGCATACTGACCGGCAGTTCATGAGATACAACCATCCGGGGCCAGTCAAAATCGTCAAGTTCTTTATCCCCATTTAGCAGCTCTTTCATATTAGCGGTTATTTGCGGGGTATAAAGTACGCCCTTAACATCATCAATGGTTTCCCCAACTAAAGGATAGCGTGCATGCATATGCTCGCGGATAATATTGAGATTATCGGAGAATGATTTTTCTGTGCTTAAACAGATAATCTCGTCCCGTGGAATCATGATTTCCCGCACGGCAATATTATCAATATCCAGGGCATTCAGTACCTCTTCGCGGCGGTCGCCTGAGACGCCCTCGGTTTTGAGCAGGTCAACCATTTCGGACCGAATATCACCGGATTCAGAAGCATTTTCTCCTTTTAGCCAGGAGCGATCCATTTGGATACCAAATAACCGGAGAGTGGCTTTTGTAACATAGTCACCAAATACAAGAACCGGATAAATCGCATAGGTCCACCAGTAGAGGGGAGGAGCGCAATATCGTGCTACCGACTTGGCTTTTTCCACACCGAGGTAAGTAGGCGCTTGTTCACCCCAAATGGTATGAACGAGATTTATTATTGTTACTGAGAGGATGATAGAGATAGTATGAGAAGAAATGGAACCAATGGTATCCGCGGTAATGAGTAGTTCAATTAATTCAGTAACGGCCGGCTCCGCAATAACGCCCAACAATATACTGGTAGTCGTAATACCAATTTGACAAGAGGTGAGGTAGATTTCCAGGGTCTCGGTCATTTTCCAAGCGCGGTTAAGCCCGACTTTATCTTCGAGTTCATTCCGGTCATATTGACGAAGCCGGGTTAGCGCAAACTCAGTGGCTACATAAAAAGCATTAAGAAGAAGGAGGATTATACCTCCAATCAAGCGCAGATATAGTTCCATAAAACGGGACTGCTTATTCTAATTCTATATAATTTCTATACTGATCAAAGGTACAGAATGTTTTATTTGTTCCATTGAAGTAAGTTGTTCAATGATCTGTAAAAGGTTTTCCAAATTCAGCGGCCTAATCACCATAGATAGTAGTATTCTCAATGCCTAGTAGTACACAGTAGAAATCAAGCGCCTGCTGTAGATTGGATACCTTCAGGTTGACATGTCTGATATTTGTATAATTAGAGAGGGTATAATCGTTAGACATAGCTATTCTGAAACTGATTTAGGAAGACATTAAATAGGATGAATTACAAATATTTAAGATCATATTAGAAAACTATCAACTTTACCTTTACTCATTGATACAAAAAGGAATAAACGGAAGTTCGAAATATTTTGAATAGAACAGATATTTAGTGAATTTCGGGGCCAATATTTAATTGAGATATTGAACAATGGGTGAAACCTTTGACATTTGGAGACTACTGGCCGGCCTAGGTATATTCCTGTTCGGTATTTACCTGATGGAAAATTCCATCAAAGAGCTGGCCGGAAAAGCTTTTAAAACATTAATCCGCCGCTATACTGAGACCCGATTTTCAGCGGTACTTTCGGGTACTTTCAGTACCGCCATCCTGCAGAGCAGCTCGGCCGTTAACTTAATGGTCCTGGCGTTTGTTGGGGCGGGCATCATGAGTCTGGGCAATGCCATGGGGGTGATCCTGGGTGCAAATATAGGCACTACCTTTACCGCATGGATTGTCGCCTTTTTTGGATTTAAGATAAGCATTGAGAGTTTTGCTCTTCCGCTGATTGCCGTTGGGGGACTGGGACTTATTTTCTTTTCCTCCTCTCAGCGATATCTGAATCTGAGCAAACTACTGATTGGTTTCGGATTCCTGTTCCACGGTCTGGATTACATGAAAACCAGTGTTGATCAGATTACTCAACTCTTTGATGTAGCCATACTGGCCGGTTATGGATTAGGTATTTTTCTGTTAACCGGGATCATATTTACCGCCGTTATGCAGTCGAGCTCAGCAACTATAGCAATTATCCTGGCTGCTATTAACGGCGGGGTTATGGGATTTGAATCAGGGGCTGCCATGGTAATCGGCGCGAATGTTGGGACAACGGTAACGGTCATGCTTGGATCGGTGGGAGGCATTCCCATAAAGAAGAGGGTGGCGGTCGGACACCTTACCTTTAACCTGGTGACCGGCATAGCAGTATTTTTGCTGCTGCCGGTTTTGGTATGGACTATTCAATCAGGATTTGGATGGCAGGATAATGCCATTATGGGCATCGCATTATTCCATACGCTCTTTAACGTTATTGGCATTGTGCTTTTTCTTCCGTTTATAACCCAGCTTACCGATAAGTTAAACACCTTATTTCAGGAACCCCGGCGTATCCTGACGCACTATATTCAAAATACTTCCCCGGATATAGCAGATGCCGCACAGGAAGCTTTTAAAAAAGAGATTGTACATCAGTTTGTTGAATCTCGTCGTTATTTGGTCATTCTTTATGATCTAAAGATACCCAGGGAACTTCCGGATACACGGGAGCCGGCATTACAGCATCGCATTACTGGCACTGCCGATCAGATTTACGGGCTGCTTCAAGAACTGCATGGTAATATCTTTGAATACTATTCCAGGATTAATACTACGGAATTGGAACCGGAGGAGTCAAAAAAGATGGAAGAATATCTTAGATCCAGCCGAAGTATTATGAATGCAACCAAAAACTTAAAGGAGGTCCGCAGTGATTTGGAGGACTTTGAACTGGCGAGTAATTCGTTTCTAAACAGTCAGTTTTCGGTATTCCAACATCGATTGGCTGAATTATTTAACGATCTCGAGCCACTGCTTATTGGTGAAGAAGACCGTGGTAAGGCCCCGGATGAAATTCTGGAACGTGTGGATGCGTATGATATTAAGAGCATCAGGGCAAGTTCCGATGCCGCCAAAGAGGGGGCGTTGAATGAACTGGAAGCGACCTCTATGGTAATGGTGAATCGGCTGTTTACGCAATCCTGCCGGATGTTTGTCTTTAGTTTGAAGAATCTCTTGCCACTTTCCGAATCTCAAACTAATAAATAATCTTTCCATCAACTGTCGATAAATTGCTTCAGTTCTGTGTAGGATAGGGCACCGGCATAACGCTTTACTTCTTTCCCGTCTTTAAAAAAGATGAGAGTTGGTAAGCCTTTGACGTTATATTGCTCTGCAAGCTGAGAGTGCTTTACTGTATCAACCTTGAGGATAGTACAGTTGGCTTCCTTTGACGCCGCTATTTTCTTCAGCGGCTCGTTCATCATAATACAGGGACCGCACCACGCCGCCCAGAAATCCACAAGCACTTTGGAATACTTATTTAAAATCTCATTGAGCGTGGCAGCGTTAACTTCGTTGGGCTGATTGTTATTTAGGGTAACTGCTGCATCTGGCTTTGATATCCGAAAGACATTGATCAGACTGTGGATAGGCCAGCGAGCCAAGGCTAGGAGATTACTCATTGCCATCACTACCGCCAGTACTATATACCCCAGCCATCGGAGGGGATATATCTTGTAATGTCCCTTTGTTTCTTGAAGCCAGTGTTCCAACTGATTTGATTTGCGGATGCGAAGATCGGAATTCATATAGGTTAGCTAAATATTAAGGCTGTAACGCTATTTTACTTTCCAATTGAAGGCATGCTAATTTAGTATAGATCAATAAAACTGCAAGGGAAAATAAAGGGTATATTTTGGGTGTAAAAGGGTAAGAAACATTAACAAGGACAACGGACAGCATTTGAACAGCTTTTTCCATAAATTCACCCTGCTCGAAGAGCACTTCTTTATGAGCTATTGAGCAGCTTTGCCACATCCCTGTACAGATGTTTTGAAGAGTGTTCGCAGACCAGTCTCGTCCATCTGGCTCAATTTAATCCGACAAGCACTACTACATTCGCTCGTAGTAGACTACTCGGACCTTCTGGTCCGAGCTCCTGTCCTTACTACTACAGGCTTTGTAGTAGTCTACTCGGTGTGCCGGAGTAGCCTACTATGGCCTAATGAGCGTTGGTAAGGGGCATTGTTTTATTATTCATGAAACAAAGGCGTTGATATTGCAATATTATATAACACTATATGACCATTAAGCCATTATATATACCATTTTATTTTATTCTGCTTTCAAGCCTGTTTACCATTTCCTGCTGCATACCGGAGAGTGATACGCTGCAGGAGGACTGTTTTATAGATTCTGGCACTGCAAGCTGGTATGGAGAGTATTTCCATGGTAAACAGACTGCAAGTGGAGAAAAGTACGATACAGAAACGCTTACGGCGGCACATAAAACCCTACCATTTGATACTGTAGTCCGGGCAGTGAATGTAGAAAATAAGAAATCCGTAGAGGTGCGCATTAATAATCGGGGACCTTTTACAGGGGACCGCATCATTGATCTCTCCCGCAGGGCCGCCCAAAAAATTGATATTATTGATGATGGCCTTGCCGAGGTAGAGCTCTATCTGGTTAAAGAAGGAGAAAGGCCGATCCAAAATCTGGAATGTGAATGATAGATCTCTTAACTCTTAATAAGAATTAGTTCGATATTTTTCCCACATTGGTGCCAACCAGCAAGTGGGTAGAGGAATATGGTACAAAATACTGATCAGTTTTTTAAGTAAGTCGGCATTTTTGGGTCATTCATAAGAAACCGTTATTGGATTAAGTAGTTAAGTGATCTCCGATTTTATCCCTTCAGACGCGCGCTAGCCTTTGTTGATACAAGCTGAAATTTGCAATGCTGTAAGTAATATATTCGATAGTTCCCTTTCCCCAATTTCATTAATAGCTGCGCTTATTATGAAAACCAGATATTTTGAGCCCTTTCTAAAATACATTACGTATTTAATATTGAAGGCACCCCAAAAAAATTTATATAACATCTTGCTCTAAAGGTCTCAGAGAAGATCCTCTCTAAGTCCTTTACTTCATAAGACCATAATTATAGGATTGGGCGCAGAATTTTATTTGTTAACTCTAATAAAATCTTATGCACAATGGATAGAATTTATAAAGAGAGAATTCGAGAACGAACTGTAAACAAGAATTTTTTAATTGGGTTGGTGACGATTTTCCTGCTACTCGGTATAGGGTTTACAGCTTGTGATGGCCCGGCCGGACCGGAAGGTCCGGAGGGACCAGAAGGCCCCGTTGGCCCGGCCGGTGAAGAC
Source organism: Fodinibius sp. (assembly GCA_041642075.1). GTDB lineage: Bacteria > Bacteroidota > Rhodothermia > Balneolales > Balneolaceae > Fodinibius. The sequence continues at coordinate 44,461 of JBEPXF010000003.1, read as the reverse complement.
GGCAGTATGATATATTCTGGCGAGGGAGTCCCCGATGCTAGTATTGGCGATACGGGCGACTACTATCTGAACCAGAATACCGGTGAGCTGTACGGACCCAAAAACTCCGACGGCTGGGGCGACGATCCTATTATCGTACTGATGGGAGAGGATGGTCAGGATGGCGAAGATGGCGCTGATGGTGAAGACGGTAGTGTGATCCACTCCGGCGAAGGGGCGCCCGATGCCAATACTGGAAATAAAGGCGACTATTATTTTGATGAAAGCAGCGGCGAATTTTACGGACCCAAAACTGATGACGGCTGGGGCGAGCCTACCGACCTTACCGGAAGCGACGGCGAAGACGGTCAAGATGGAGCTGACGGAGAGGATGGAGAAGACGGCAGCGTTATTCATGCTGGTGATGGTGCTCCTTCAGCTGATGTGGGGGTTACAGGAGACTTCTATTTTGATAAAACTAATGGCGACTTCTATGGACCAAAGACCGATAGTGGCTGGGGAAGCCCCACCAATTTGACAGGTGAAGATGGACAGGACGGCCAAGATGGTGCCGATGGGGAAGATGGTGAAGACGGCAGTCAGATTTACTCAGGCAGCGGAGCACCGGACAGCGAGCTGGGTGTCGTAGGTGATTATTATCTGGACAAGGACAACCACGACCTATACGGACCGAAAACCAGCGACGGCTGGGGATCCCCACTGAACCTGAAGGGCGCCGATGGCAATGCGAATGTGACGCGGTATATTTTTCCCGGGCATGATTTTGAACAAGATGGTACTGCTAAAAATACAACTCCATATTTATCATTACAGGATTTTCAAAACAGTGCCTGGCACGTATATTTAGTTGCCGGTGCAGACTTGGACCGGAAATACCATGTGCCAGGTTATGGCTTGGCTGGTGATACAATGTATCGGCTTTATATGGTGCATCGACAAACTACTGCTGATGCTGATTTTTTTATATATCCAAAAGATGGTCCCGGAGAAGATTATGAACAAATCGAAGTTATTCGTGTCGAAGCCAGCGAAACGATCGACACCCGCAGCAAACAAAAAGGTGATTCGATTATCCCCGATCATTTGGACGTTTCAAACTACGAAGAGGTCGCTGAGTATTACGGCTTTTATCGGTGATCAGTGGTTGCTTTTATAGTTTGCCAGTGATCGGTTTGTAAATTGTTGACTTTTAAAATAATAGACAAGAGAGGATGGGCTCTGCCGAGAGGCGGGGCCCATTTTTTTCTACTAAAAAATTACCGGCTTGCCGGAGAGGATTGGTCCGGAATTTCCTGTGATTTTATTACCTAAGGATCTGTTTCCCCTCTGTGGTTCTTGATATATGGGATGTTCTCCTCAAATAACTGCTTGCTTTTGATGTCGCATAGCATTTACAATTTAAGTAGAAGTAGGATTGAAATATCACTTGCCATATTAACTGATATTAGATATCGAATACACAAAATCCAAGCACTATTTGGTGGACTTTGTCAATAACCGCCGATTGAATCCCTTAACATAATGTTGTTTCAAATGTGGACACGTATTTCAACGGGAGTATTGGCTCGGTCGGACAGAGAAGTATATCTCAGACTGACTGAGTAAGTAAAGGCAGGAGGTGTGAGATAGGGAAGATCATTCCTAATACTGGTTCAAGTTTGTAACTTGGACCAGCTTGGTACCCGAATGAAGATAGGAATAGAGCTTAATAGAAATCTAAAGATAACCTGCCACCACGCTGTCATCCCGCCTCTATATCTTAAACTTATACAATCCATACTGGAAACTGGAAGCCAGAACTGTGATATTATCCCACTGCGATAGAATTTCGTAGGACAAGGGGGCTCTGCTCTCTGCAATTTAACTTGTAACATAAAACCTGCAACTTGTAACCCACACTAATGGAACTGATCTCAATCCTATTTATCCTTGTTGGCCTAATTTTAGGCTATGCCATCGCTCATTTTAAATACAAAAGCAGTCAGGCGCTGACCAAAGAAGAGGCCGATGCCCTGGAGCAGGAGCGGGAGGAGGCGATGCAAACCATATCCCGACTTGAAGAGCGGAACGAGCGATTGGATGCGGAGGTTTCCGAAGCGAAAAACAACTATCACCAAGAGCAGAGCCGGGCCAACGAAGCCGAAAAGCAGCTGGCTTCGCTCAATGCTGATTATCGCAACCTGAAGGAGCGACTCTCCGAGCAAAAAGAGGAGATGAAGAACCTGCAGGAACGGTTCAAGGATGAGTTTGAAAACCTGGCGAATAAGATTTTGGAGGAGAAGTCTCAGAAGTTTACCGAGCAGAACAAAGAGAAGCTGGATCAGCTCCTGAAGCCGCTGGGCGAAAAGATGGAGGAATTCAAGAAAAGGGTAGAGGAAACCCACAAAGAGGATATCAAAGGACGCAGTTCGCTGGAGCAGCACCTCAAGCATCTGAAGGATATGAATCAACAGATGGCGCAGGAAGCCAAGGACTTAACAAGGGCACTTAAAGGAGAGTCTAAGACTCAGGGTAGCTGGGGCGAAGTTATTTTGCAGCGGATTCTCGAGAAATCAGGTCTTACAAAGGGGCGGGAATATGAGCTCCAGGAGTACCATACCACCGACGACGGAAGACGCCTGCATCCGGACGTCGTAGTCCACCTGCCGGATGAAAAACGGCTGGTGATCGACTCCAAGGTATCGTTGACGGCCTACGAGCGTTATTCTTCTGCGGATGACGAGGAAACACGTCAGCGTGCATTGAAGCAGCATATCAATTCATTACGTAGTCATGTGAAGGGACTCAGCAGTAAAAACTATGAGCAGCTTTATGGCGGAAACAGCCCTGATTTCGTGCTGATGTTTGTGCCTATTGAATCCGCTTTCGGCGTGGCCCTGCAGCAGGACGCTAGTCTTTATTACGATGCCTTTGACCAGAATATCGTGATTGTAAGTCCCTCTACGCTGCTGGCCACCCTGGCTACCATCGACAGTGTGTGGAAGCAGGAATACCAGAGTAAGAATGCGCAGGAAATTGCCGATCGCGGCGGGGCGCTCTACGATAAGTTTGTGCTGTTTGTGGAAAGCATGCAGGACATTGGTCAACGTATCCGTCAGACTCAGGAGAGTTACGACGAGGCCATGGGACGGCTTTCTGAGGGACGTGGAAATGTAGTTCGGCAGGTAGAGATGCTGCGCCAGCTGGGGGCTAAATCCAGTAAAACCCTGCCGCAGGATATAAGAGAGCGTAACCAGATAAGTGATGGGGATGGGGAAGAGCAACAAGAGGACTAACCGGATACTCTTAAAGTGGTCGCAACTTCGCTTTAAAGCAGGTTTGTAGATGAATTTTATCCTTTCGATATTTAGGGCCTTATGAAAAGCTACTCTATAATTATTACAGGTATTTTTCTGGTTATTCTGCTTAATGTTGAGGTACAAGCTCAAGCGCAGCAGATTCAGATTAATCAGCAACCAATCAAAAGTGTATCGGAGGCTCGTAATATAGCCGTATCAAATACGGTGATCCCATTGGCAGTCGGTATTGGTACCGTAGCCATTTTTGAGAATTCTACGGTTCAGACGGTCGGGGCGGCTTTAACTGTTTATGGACTGGCAACAGGACCCTCAACCGGTAATTTTTATGCGGAGGATTACGGCCGGGGATTTGCAGGATTGGCGCTGCGGGGTGTGGGCATGGTGCTCATGAAAAATGCGACCAGTGAAATACTGGGCAATCGCTTTGCGGATGCGTTTCCGGTGGACAATAAAGAGGTTAAGCTAACGGATACCAGGATATTAATTGGTGGAGCACTGGTTATCGGAAGTGCCATTTATAATATTATGAGTGTGGGTAAATCGGTAGAGCAGTATCAGGAGCAGCGAAATTCTTTTGCCCTGAGAGTATCCTCAGTGAATATCATGGATGAGACCATTCCTCTACTGGCCACGCGCATTCACTTTTAACGATATTCTATCTTTAATATAGTTTTACTGATATCCCTTATTTATTTTATATCAGTAAGTTAACAGAACTATCTGCATTCTTTACGGATTAAGTTTATAATGCTGGCTCGAAAGGCTTCGGGAGCCTTTCGGGAGGGACAGCGAGAGCAGATGAGCGATTTAATTTTTTTGGCGGACTCATATTGCTTCCGAACATCATCATGCTCTTCTATAAACTCAAAAAAAATCTGACGTTTTTCCCGGCATACCTCGCCATCCACGACGGGGGTGATCAGCTTGAGCGCTTCATATTTGGTAAGCTCCTTTTTGCCCATAACTTTGGCTGCCGAGAAGTGATTTGTTCAATGAGGATAGCATCATTCATTTACTCAACATATAGATACCAGCGAATGTTCCACTTATTATAATCAATTGTGTTCGCCTTACTACTCATTTTGCGGTAAAAAGATAAAACCCTTTTAAAAACGATAGATTGGTATCTATTTGAGTGTTCAGCCGGATGGCTAGATCATCAGTCCCAAAACATGAATTTAGTTGGAGATGATATTCATTAAGTATCTGCTCAAATTCATCCAAAGTTGTGTGAAACTGTAGTGGTTCTCCGGCTAATTGGAGGCTCGTTCGAAAAACCCAGCGGTGGAAGGGAGGAAGTTCGCTCAGCGCGAAATGAGTACTGATAATGGCCGGGGACGAAAAGTAATCCTGAAGGGTGGAAAGGGTGACATGAATGGCGGAGGGGTCTAGATAATCGAAAAAACCTTCGGCAATTATGGCCGTTTTATTCTTTGGAGAAAGGATCTTCTGGCGTTCTAGTATCTGGCTGAGCGGTTGCTCCGATAGGTTACAACCTATTAGATGAGGATGCTCTGCATGGGGATAGTGTTGGTCCAAAAAAGCCTGTTTATACTGCGACATGCGCGGAGTATCGATTTCGATAGTAGATATATTTGACCGGGCATAGCGAAGTCCCAGGTGATCAAGGCCGCCTCCCAGGATCAGGATCTGGTCATATTCTTCTTTGAGTAGATCGTCGGTCATGCGTTCCACAAACCGTTTTCGAGCAAGAATATGGAGCAGATCCCCCGGCAAAAGGGTTTCTTCTACAGCAATGTAGAACAACCGCACCCACTTGAACTGCAGCCAATAGTGATAATAGGAGAGGGGAGCGGGTAAAAAAGAGACCATCTTTTCATAATATTGTATCGTCTCATCCTCAAAGAGGGTTCGATATCGCTCATCCCGTGTGAGGCCATAAAACTTAATGGCGATAAAAGCGGCCGACTGACTTAAATGAGTTAACTTCATTCAGATTGCATCACATTTTGGCAATTGAAAAGAGGGACCATGGCATTTGGTTGGCAGGAGCTATCTCGAAACGCATTTGTTGCTTATGCCCGGGATGTTCAAAAATCAATTCAACGGCACGAAGAGCCATCTTCCGTCCATCGGGTTGATTGCTGCCATATTTATAATCTCCCCATATCGGGTACCCCTCCGCCGCCAGCTGTACACGTATCTGGTGGGGACGTCCCGTTTGAAGGTGAATGGACAGTAGGTTTAATTTTTCCTGCTGTTCCAGGGTCGTAAAAGATAATATAGCTTTTTTAGCTCTTTTTGGGGTTTCAGGTTTTACCTGGACTACATTTCTATCCCGGTCTTTAACAAGATAATGCGTTAGTACTCCATTTGGTGGTGGGGATCCCTCACAAACAGCCCAATATGTTTTTTGTATGGTACGGTCTCGTATCTGCCTGGATAATACCTTTGCCGCATTTCCGTTTTTAGCAAGGAGCATCAGACCGCTTACCGGGCGGTCCAGACGGTGGAGCAGACCGAGATATGGGGTATCGGTTGACATTTTCGACCGCTTGAGATATGCTTTGCACAGGCTTAGCACATCCGGGTCACCGGTATGATCTTCCTGCGACAGGAGGCCTGTGGGTTTGTCAATGACTAATAGGTGCTCATCCTCAAAAACAATGGGAATATTAGGCTGGGTGTTGGTGTAATCCATCGGAAATTATTGCTGGAAATATTTGGAAAACGTAAAAATAACGACCTGAGCTGTGTAAACAAATTAATGAACGAAGTAAGTAGCCGTTTTTTTTATTATAGTCCCATAAGAACTAATTCCGGGCCAGCAGTATATCATTGTTGTGATAATTTATATTTTAGGACAAATGAGTTTTTAATCTACGGTAATTAATGAGTACGGATTCTGCAGAAATTGATGTGAAGGAGAAGGTAGATCACCTGCCGCTTTCTCCGGGTGTATACATTTTTAAAGACAAGAAAGGGCGTGAGCTTTATATCGGTAAGGCCAAGCGATTGCGAAATAGGGTACGCTCGTACTTTCAGGATTCCGGGGGGCATGACGGACGTATACGGGTGATGGCCAAGAAGATTGACGATCTGGACGTAATTGTAACCGATTCTGAGTCTGAGGCTCTCATCCTGGAAAATAATCTTATCAAGAAGCATCAACCCCGTTATAATGTGATGTACCGGGATGACAAAACCTATCCGTATATCTGCATTACCAATGAAGAGCGTCCCCGTGTTTTTTCCACTCGGACGGTCATTAAAGACGGCAGTAAGTATTTTGGTCCCTATGACAGCGTTATGCATATGAAGCGGATGATGGAAACCATTCGCAAGGCTTTTGACCTTTGCACCTGTGCTGTCGCCCGCAAAACGGTGAATCGAACAAAAGGCCCGCCCAAATGGCACTCCTGCTTTGACGACTACCTGGAAAGCTGTTCTGGGGATTGGGATCTGGAAGAATATCAGGAGACTATCAAAAAAGTAGAGCGTATGCTGAATGGCCGAACCGAAGCCCTGATAAGGGATTTAAAAGAAGAAATGTCCATTGCTTCCGATGCGCTGGCTTTTGAGCAGGCGGCCCGGATACGCGACAGTTTAAAGGCCGTACAGAAATACAGCAAAAAAATGAAGATGGTGGCCAGCAAGCAGGTAGACCGGGATCTTTTTGCTCTGCGGGTGGATAAAGAGATATCGGAAGCGTGCGGCGTTCTGTTTAAGGTACGCGAAGGCAAATTGATTAGTAAATTTCATCGTTTCCTGAAGAATATCGATCATCTAGAGAAAGGAGAGATGCTTCAGTCCTTTGTGGAAGATTATTACACCGGTTCCCAGGAGTTTGGATCGGATACGATCCCTGATGAAGTGTACGTAAGTCATGATCTAAAGAATGATGAGCCGTTATACCAGTATTTGACAGAGCAGCGGGGTAAACAAGTACGTATCCACCGTCCACAGCGGGGAGAAAAGGCCAAGATGATTCGCATGGCGGTCTCCAATGCCAAGCTGATGCTGGGGGAACGGAAGCTGGAGAAGGAGAAAGCCGCCCGGAAGCGAATTCCCCATTCAGTAAAGGAGCTTAAGGAGCAACTGGATTTAGACCGCCTTCCGCGGCGCATCGAGTGTTTTGATAATTCCAATCTGCAGGGCAGTGATCCGGTAGCTTCGATGGTCTGTTTTGTAGATGCTCGCACAAGAAAAAGCGAGTATAAAAGATTTAACATAAAAACAGTTGAGGGTCCAGATGACTTTGCCTCCATGAAAGAGGTGCTGGAACGCCGGTATAGCCGCGTAATGAAGGAAAAACAGCATATCCCCGATCTTATTGTTGTTGACGGGGGAAAAGGACAATTAAGCAGTGCTGTTGCAGCTTTGAAAGAAATTGGTTTTTATGGAGAGTGTGAAGTTATCGGTTTGGCTAAGCGCTTAGAAGAAGTCTTTGTACCAGGCAAACCTAAGCCAATAATGATTCCTAAGAAGTCTTCGGCATTAAAGCTTTTGCAGCGGATACGGGATGAAGCGCATCGCTTTGCTATTAATTTCCACCGTGACAAACGTTCAAAACGAACGATAAAAACAGAATTGACACAAATTAAAGGAATAGGCAAAAAAACAGCGCAAAAACTGTTAAAGGAATTTGGATCGGTATCATCCGTACAAAAAGCTACTTTAGAAGAGTTGCAGGGCGAGATTGGAACGAAAATGGGCCAAAGAGTATTTGATTATTTTGACAGTGATACCGAAGGATCCAAAGACGACTAACATTAACATGTGATATACAATGAGTTCTACAGTATTTAGAATGCGTATAGATAATTGACTGTCAGTGGAACAAAAGTTCCTGAATTACGTATTCAACATAGTGTAGAACTTAATGAATTGTAATTTCAAGAAACTTGTTCTGATGATAGATGGCGGTCAATTACATATAGCTTTGTCAAGCTGTATGATTTGACTTAAATTCTTAAATTAGGCGTGAGGATATTATGAAGCTCGAACAATCCAAACATATTAGTAAAAAATATAAGCAGTTGGCTGATAAAGACCTGGTTAGATTTTATCGCCAAAACGGCGATGAACAGGCATTCAGTGAGCTTATGAATCGTCATCAAACCAAAGTCTACTCCTATATCTACAGTATGGTAGGAAGTAGCGGAAAAGCGGACGACATCTTTCAGGAGACCTTTACCAAGGTTATTACGAAGATGGACGATACCTATAATGAACAGGGAAAATGGATTGCGTGGGTGATGCGTATAGCCCATAACGCAACAATTGATTATTTAAGAAAACAAAAACGGTTTGTGGACGTTAATGCTTCTTACGACGAGGACTCCAATACGGATTTCTACGATCGTTTACCTGACGAAGATCTTGTCAGCGCACAGGAACAGCTTGAGAAGCAAGAAACAAAAAGCAGCCTGATGAAGCATATTGGTGAACTTCCTGAAGAACAGCGTCAAGTGGTTATGTTACGTCACTACTACGAGATGCCGTTCAAGGAAATTGCAGATTTAACCGATGTTTCAATAAATACCGCACTAGGACGCATGCGGTATGCGTTAATAAATCTTCGAAAACTTTTTGATAAAGAAAAAGAAGAAGAACATAATTATGCGCAAGGAGAATAATGATTGTATTCGGTATCTGATGAAGGAGATGGATCCTTCTGAGGAACTACTGATGGAACGAGCAATGATGGAGGATGAAGACCTCCTTATTGAGGTTGAAAGTATGCGGCAGACACTAAAGAAACTTGATAAGCTGCCCGAAAAAGATCCTCCATCGGCGCTAACTGATCAGATTATGGAGCAGGCGGCCGCACAGGCTCAAAAAAACAGGACTTCGACTATATCCTCTTTTAAGCCTGCCTTTAAGTATGCAGTTGCAGCGACCATAGCTCTAACTCTTACAGCCGGAGGGGCATGGTTTTATATAGGTAGCGAAGGCGATAACGGGCAGCAACCATCGACCGTTTCGGCAGGTAATGCTGAAACCGAGGTTACAACTGGTGGTAGCGGTTTTGCCTTGGATACACAGTTGTTTCAGACCATTACGGCTCAGGAAGAAGAAGACGTTGAACCGTGGGTTGATCGCAATAATGTCCTCCATTTTGATGGTCAAACCCTTGATGACAATAGCTATGAGGCTCTATTAGAGGAGTCAGAGAAAAAATTACGTCTCATTGAGCAGCCTTCTGTAAATAGTCGACCGGCACGATCCTATCAACTTACCGGTAGTTCCAACTAATTTATAGTTGCAATTGTATTGGTACTACCCGTCCTTTTCTATAGTTAGAATAACGTTTTGAATATGGAAAAGGAATGATTTCTCATACGGAAGCTATTGTTTTCAGAACGGTCGATTACCAGGAATCCAGTAAAATTGTGACCGTTTTTAGCCGCGAACATGGTAAAATCGCATTAATGGTACGCGGAGCGAAAAAGCCCAAAAGTAAGTTTTCCGGACTTATTGAAGTGGGTAACATGCTGGATGTGGTTTATTATCATAAAAGCTCCCGCTCTGTTCAGATTCTGAGCGAGGCCAGTTATCAGCAAAAAACCATGAATTTGCGTACCGATTTTGAGAAAATGGCTACCATGACTTCGGCTATTGAGCTGATCAGTCAGCTACTGCACGACAATGAAGTAAACGAGCCCCTCTTTGATTTTACCCAAAAAATGTTGTTATGGCTGGATTGTACGGATATTTATCCTCCGGCTATTTTTCCTTACCTGCAAATTCGTTTAGCCGGGCTTACGGGCATTGGCCTGCAGCTTGATACGGCGGAACTCTCTGAAGAAATGAACTATTTAAACATAGAATCCGGTTTAGTATCTACAAAGAATTTTTCTTCGCATTCATATAAATTAAGTCCCCGCCAAGCCAAATATATTACAATCGCATTGCAGGCGAGGAGTTCAACACTGTTTGGTATTTCATTTGAGCCGGGAGAATTAAAAGGATTGATTAAATTATTAGACCGATATTTTAAGTATCATGTAGAGGGACTGAAAGACCGAAAGTCGGACGCCATTTTTGAACAAATTTTGCAGGGAACGCCATGAAAAGAAGAGACCGTTATCTGACAGCCATACTTTTGCTTTTGATCGGGATTCTCGCTGGAGCACTTTTTACATTATATCAACAAAATGGAGTTAACGATCACGCGGAGGTAGAAGTAACGAAAGTGACCCAAAGTGCACAGCCTGTTTTTTCGGATAAAGATCTCGAGAATCTGGACGGTCGCTTTCTATTTAAAAAGATAGCGGAACGTGTAAGGCCAACGGTTGTGTATATCGAGACAGAAGTCCCTATATCAAAAGAAGATATTCCAGATGATGAATTACATGAAGAGGAAGAGGGCATGTGGGGAAATATTTTTCCCTGGAGAGCGCGTACCGTGGGTTCGGGGATTATTATTAGCAGTGATGGTTATATCTTAACCAATAATCATGTTATCGATGGAGCGGCTGAAGATGGCGTTCATATTACGCTCAATGACAAACGAACATTTGAGGCCCGGGTGGTTGGCAAGGACCCCACTACTGATTTAGCCGTTATGAAAATTGATGCGCAGGGGTTACCGGCCATAACCATAGGGAATTCCAGCGAGGTAGAGGTGGGGGAATGGGTACTGGCTATAGGAAATCCCTTTAGACTACGGTCTACTGTTACTGCTGGAATTGTCAGTGCGTTGAGCAGGGACATGCAGATTATACAGGATCAAATGCGGGTGGAGAGTTTTATACAAACCGATGCGGCAATTAATAAGGGAAACAGCGGAGGAGCCTTAGTGAATACCAGTGGAGAATTAATTGGTGTTAACACGGCTATTGCCTCAATGAGTGGAAACTACCAGGGATACGGCTTTGCCGCCCCGTCCAATCTGGCTATGAAGGTAGCTAAAGATCTTATTGAATATGGCGAAGTGCGCCGGGCCCTGCTGGGAGTTACAATTAGCAGCGTTGATGCTGTTGTCGCTGAAGAGTTAGGTATGGATACGATAAGGGGAGTTCGTATACAACAAGTGGTGTCGGACGGTGCTGCGGACGAAGCCGGCTTAGAAGCGAATGATGTTATCCTGAGCGTAGATGGAACACTTGTTAATGAATCTAATCAGTTACAGCAAAAGATAGCCGTAAAAAGTCCGGGTGAGGTAGTTCTATTAAATATTTGGCGGGAAGGAGAGGAAATAGAAAAAGAGATTGAACTTGAACTATTGGAATCGGAATAAAATAATTTTTCGCTCGTTTAAGTTTGTACTCTTATGCTAATTGTCTACAATGGTTAAGAAGATTTTGGTTGCAAATGGCCAATCTTTGGCTGATTTTAGCCTTTTTCGAAAATTATTAATGAGATTATTGTAATTAAAAATATTATGAACAGGATTTTACTAAAATTCGGATTGGCAATAACATTAATGGGATTAGTCGGATGTGCATCAAGTGATCCAGCAGTAGATGATAGTACCACTGACCAGCAGCAATCTCCTCAGGAAGAGCTTGAATGGATGCCGGAATGGTTTAGCGAGCAAGAGATCACGGATAATGATACCACAATTACTGCCTATGCAACAGCTATTGACAGCGAGTCCGAAAGAGCTATATCCAAAGCTCAAGCCTGGGGAATCGCACGACTGAAACGTGAAGTTTCTGATCGCCTGGAACAGATTCGCACCGATATTATAGATGAAGAGGGACAGGGTTCGGAGCTGAACGATCCTGGCTTTTTAATTGATTTTAGAAAAACTGCGGATGCGGTAGAGGAAGTATCGCAAATGCGAGAAACAGCGGAGAGGGAGGTAACGGACTATCAGGGCACCAGAGGTTTTGCCAAGGTACAGGTTAATAAAGCAGAGCTAATCGAGGCCATTGGTGCCAGATTGACTTCTTACGAAGGACAATGGGAAACTATTAAGAATGCACAGTCTTTTAGCTCGTTCTAACAGAAAGGAAAAAGGAAGACGGATAAAATTTTCCAAATACAAAAGAAAGCCCGCAAAGCATAAATACCTTGCGGGCTTGATCTTTTTACAAAGAGATATGTTGTCTATTACATATTCTCTACGATTTGATCACCAAACTCAGAACACTTCAGAAGGGTTGCTCCCTCCATCAGGCGCTCAAAATCATAGGTTACTTTCTTCTGACTAATTGAAGCCTCTATTCCTTTCTCAATAAGATCGGCAGCTTCGTTCCAGCCCATATACCGCAGCATAATAACTCCGGAGAGGATGAGAGATCCAGGATTTACCTTATCCTGACCGGTATACTTAGGAGCGGTACCGTGTGTTGCTTCAAATACGGCAAGACCGGTATTATAGTTGATGTTCGCTCCGGGAGCAATTCCAATTCCGCCTACACAGGCAGCAAGAGCGTCGGAAATATAATCGCCGTTGAGGTTCATTGTGGCGATAACGTCGTACTCATCGGGACGAGTTAAAATTTGCTGCAGGAAGGCATCCGCAATAACATCTTTGACAACCAGTCCATTAGGGAGTTTACACCAGGGACCTTCGCCAATAACTTCGGCGTCATACTCTTCACGTGCCACTTCGTAACCCCATTCTTTAAAACTTCCCTCGGTAAACTTCATGATATTTCCTTTGTGTACCAGGGTAACACTGTCGCGTCCGGTTTCAAGAGCATAATCAATAGCAGACCGAACGAGACGTTTTGTTCCTTCAGTGGATATGGGTTTAATTCCTAAAGAAGTAGTATCAGGAAAACGGATTTGATCAACTCCCATTTCATCGATCAGGAAATCCTTGAGTTTTTCGTTTTCCTCTGTTCCTGTCTGATACTCAATCCCGGCATAAATATCCTCCGTATTCTCCCGGAAAATGACCATATCTGTTTTTTCGGGATGCTTAACGGGGCTTGGAGTACCTTTGTAATATTTGACCGGGCGAACGCAGGCAAATAAATCCAGTTTTTGGCGAATAGCTACATTTAAGGAGCGAATACCACCACCTACAGGAGTGGTAAGCGGGCCCTTTATAGCGATTTTATAGTCTTCAATAGCTTTAAGGGTGTCTTCTGGAAGCCAATGATCTTCCCCGTAATATTTAAGGGCTTTTTCACCGGCATAAATTTCAAACCATTCAATTTCTTTTTGGCCGTTATATGCTTTTTCGACAGCACTGTCTAAAACATGGCGCATAGTAGGGGTGATATCAATTCCTATACCATCACCTTCAATGAAGGGAATGATAGGATTTTCTCCTACTTTTAGAGAGCCATCGGATTTTTTTTCAACTTTGGTACCTTTTTCTGGAGCAGTTATTTTGTCGTAACTCATGGAATTTCTGCAATAGATTTTGAATTTAATTTGCCTTTAAGTATAGCAAAAAAAACAGGCAGGTGCACAGGTTGAAAAAGAAGAAGTATGAAGACTGCATTTTATCCAATTTTCTGGTTATATTATGTCCATATTAATGGAAACTTCTACCCTAATAAGAGGAAGCAGCCATGATTAAGCCAATGTTCGGGCATCGACCAAGGCCCAAAAAATTTAAATATCCTTTTCGACATCACGATCCGGAAAAGGAAAAGAGCAGAAGAGAACGTATTAAAATTCAACGTTCTCATAAAAAATATCATCAGGGGCGCTCTGTGTTAATGTATGCACTAGGGTTATCGCTGGTAATTTATATCATGTACTTGCTTTAAATTTTTAGATTTATAGAAATCATATCTTTGGATCTTAGGCAGTCTATCGTTAGAAGTACAATAGTAAACTCGAAAAATTAGTCCGCACATTGACTCAGGAAACGGATTCTCAACATTCCATTATTCATCATCTTCCTCCCGAGATCTCCAACAAAATTGCTGCTGGCGAAGTGATACAGCGACCCAGCTCAGTGGTCAAAGAGTTACTGGATAATGCTATTGACGCGGGAGCTGACGAGTTGAAAATCGTTATCCAAAATGCCGGCAGAACGCTTATACAGGTGATTGATAACGGCTGTGGTATGGGAGAAGAGGATATACGACTCTGTTTTGAACAACATGCCACCTCTAAGATTCAAGATGTGGATGATCTTTTCCGGGTGCGTACCCTTGGCTTTCGCGGGGAGGCAATGGCCTCAATCTCATCGGTTTCCCAAGTAACACTTAAAACCAAGCGCCCCGGTGATGATATTGGATATAAGTATGAAATTTGGGGGGGCGAAGAGAAGTCATTTGAGCCTGCTGCTGTTGAAGATGGAACCTCGGTAGCGGTTCGAAATCTTTTTTATAATGTGCGAGCCCGGCGTCAGTTTTTAAAAACGGATGCAACGGAGTTTCGGCATATCCTAAAAACGGTTCAACAAGCGGCATTGGCAAACCCTGATTTAGGATTTGAGCTTGTGGCTGATACGGATATAATCTATGATCTGCCTAAGGATCAACCGTTGAAAGAACGCATTTCCGATATGTTTGGCAAAAGCTATCGCGCCAGCCTTATAGAGTTTAAAGAGGAAACCAGCTACCTTACGGTTCGGGGTATTCTGGCCGATCCTAAACTGACTAAAAGAAGCAGGGGAGAGCAATTCTTGTTCGTAAATGGTCGACCGATCCAGCACCGATGGCTGACACACGTTATATTGAGTATTTATGATACCTGGACTGGTGATAAAGATTATCCTTTTTACGCTATTTTTCTGAGTATAGATCCGGCGCAGGTAGATGTCAATGTCCACCCCGCCAAGGAAGAAGTTAAGTTTGAAGATGAGCAAAGTGTAATAAAGCTGACTAAATCGGTGGTTAAGAAAACGCTGAATGAACAGTTTCTGGTGCCGGATGTCTCTCGTCCTAAGTCGCGCCAATCGCATCGAAGTCGCAGCGGTAATTTCTCCACTGATTTTAGTTTCGGAGGAAGCCAGTCGGGAAGAAGCGATAAAAATAAGCCGGTTAAGTTTCCGTCTCGCATAAATTTTGATAGGTCTAAACCCTCTAAAGGAGATCAGGATACATCCCGTCAATTGTATAGCTTTGAACAACAGAAAGAAGGTGACAAGGGACAGAAAGACTTTACAGGACAAGAGCCGGAACAGATGGGTGACCGGGGCTTCTGGCAGCTGCATAATCGCTACATTCTTACTCAGACCCGTTCAGGACTATGTCTGATTGATCAGCATGCCGCCCATAAACGCATAGTCTATGAGAAAGCCCTCAGTGCAACAGAAGAAGCGATTCCAAGTACTCAGCAGCTTCTTTTCGCACAGACCGTGGAGTTTTCTGCTTCTGAATTCTCTCTATTGGAAGAAGTGCATCCTATTTTACAACGGATGGGTTTTAACGTTCAGTTGCTCAGTGGAAATACTGCTATGATAAGTGGGGTCCCCGCTGATATTGATGTTGGGGATGAGCAATCAGTCTTAAAATCGATGTTAGAGCAATACCAGGAAATTAACGGGCAGTTTGAGTTTGATGCCCGTGAAAGTTTGGCGATAGCATTTGCCGCAAAAACAGCAATTCCCAAAGGAAAAAAACTTTCTGACATGGAGATGGAGAATCTACTTGACCAGCTTTTCGCCTGTGATGAGCCGTATAGTGATCCGTTGAATAAGCCAACCCTCGAATATATTCCGCTGGAAGATATCGAAGCACGTTTCCGATAATATTTTTGGTTCAATCCTATTAGTTTATGGTTTTCTATTTTCAATATCTGTATCAAACTTCGATGATAAAATCATTCTGAATGAATATTTTAGCAGTAGAACCTTTTTACAGCGGTTCGCATAAAGCCTTCTTAAAGGGATTAAAGAGTCATTCCCGCCATAATATTATTCCTGTAAATTTAAGCTACAAGGGACAAAAATGGCAGATGCACGGGAACTCGGTTAAGCTGGCCGGCATGACCCAGGAAATCTCTGAAGATATTGACCTGTTGCTTGTAAGCAGTATGACGAACTTGCCTGCTTTTTTATCATTGACGAATCCGCGGTTCGCTCAGGTGCCAAAGATCATGTATATGCATGAAAACCAGTTTACTCAACCAATACCTGAGGATGAAGAGAGAGACCTGACCTACTGCTATCTTAATTATATCAGTATGCTCTCAGCTGATAAGCTGATTTTTTCATCAAACTTTCACCGTGATGATTTCCTAAAAGCTTTGCCCGAATTTTTAGAGCATTATCCCGATGACAAATACTATTATCCGGTGGATAAGATAGCAGAGAAAAGCATGGTGTTATATCCGGGACTTGATCTCCATCGGTTTAACACCCAGCCCGATCAACGGGAATCAAACGATAATCCGGTTATTGTATGGAATCAGCGCTGGCAGTTTGATCGCAATCCCGCAATGTTTTTCCGGGTGCTTAATCGTCTTAATGATATCGATCTGGCTTTTGACCTCATCCTGGCCGGAGATACCCAACATGAAAAGCCTGAAGAGTTCGAGAAGGCATGGCAGCGATACGGGCAGCATATAACTCACTTTGGATATGTGGAAAATCGGGAAAATTACAGTAAGCTGCTCCATAGCGGAGATATTGTAGTATCCACGGCTACTTATGAGTTTTTCTGTGTTGCTATTATGGAGGCCATATACTGTGGATGCCATCCTCTTCTGCCCAACAGGCTTCATTATCCGGAGTTGATCCCTGAAAGCCTCCATAAGCCTTTGCTGCATGCACCGGTACTCTATAATACCGAAGATGACCTCTTCCATTATTTAAAGGATTTATTGAACGGTGAAACTGATCCCTTGCCAAAGGCTTCCTTGCAAAATATTAATAAGCATCTGAACTGGCCCGAAAGGATCGAAGAATTTGATGCTAGGTTTGATGAATGCAGTCAGATAGAAATATCTCCGGCTCTTTAAAGAGCTCTTAAAATGAGATTTTCCTTCCCACATTAATCCAATGGATAATCAGGCGATTTTAATTATATTTAGCCTCACTAATTACAATTACCAACTATTATTTTATGAATTACCGATCTTTTAAGGAAGCCTCAATTGCTGAAGTAGGACTTGGGACCTGGCAGCTGGGAAGCTCTGAATGGGGGGATGTAAGTGAAGAAGAAGCTTTCTCTATTTTACAAGCTTATATTGATGAAGGAGGCAACTTTATTGATACGGCCGATATTTATGGAATGGGAGTAAGTGAGCGGACGATCGGTAATTTTTTAAACCAGTTAGATAGTGATCGAGAAATTTATGTAGCAACCAAGCTGGGAAGGCGTGAGGATAATGACTACGGCTGGCCACAGAATTTTACGTATGAAGTAATGCGCGATCACGTGAAAAGTTCTCTTAAAAATATGGGAGTTTCTCAGCTTTTTCTGGTCCAGCTCCACTGCATTCCAAAAGAACAGCTTCAAAAGGGAGAAGTTTTTGATCACTTCCGTCGATTGCAAGACGAAGGACTTATCAAACACTGGGGAGCAAGCGTGGAAACAACAGAAGAAGCAAAGATCTGTCTCGAGCAAGAAGGGTTGGCTTCACTGCAAATTATTTTTAATCTCTTTCGCCAGCATCTGGTCGAGGAGTTTTTTCAGGAAGCCTCCAAAAAAGATGTAGACCTTATTGTACGGGTACCTTTGGCAAGTGGAGTGCTCACAGGAAAATTTGATGAAAGTACCACATTCCCTGAAGGGGATCATCGGAATTTTAATGCCGATGGCGAGTCATTTAATGTAGGAGAAACTTTTGCAGGTATTAAATTCGAAAAAGCTGTTCAATATGCACGAGAAATTGAAGATATAATGCCCGATGGCGAGATGCCTCAGCTTGCTTTGCGATGGATTTTAGATCATCCGGAGGTAACAACGGTTATTCCTGGTGCAACCAAAGAAAAGCATGTAAAAAGCAATACGGGAGCTTCTTCTCTTGAGCCTCTGTCCGACCAGGTACATAAAAAGCTTCGCCGTTTATATGAAGATAAAATTCGTCCCAATATCCGCGGACGGTATTAGTATATTTGTTATTGGCTGAATAGAGTATTTGTGATAATTAAGGACACTAATTAACAGTTAACCAATAACTATTAACCAAATTACCTGCCGTAGGCAATAACCTTCAGTGGATCTGTTTTGGCAGCTATGCGTGCTGGGAGATATGAAGAAAGCGCACAAAGTAATAGGGTAACACCCGCAACAACTACAAAATCAAGTCCATGTGGTTCTACCGGTGCATAGGCCATGTAATAGTTTTCCTCTGAAAGAGGGATAAGTTGATAGGTTGATTGGAGCCAGGCAAATAAAAGGGATAAAGCAATACCGATAAGCAGTCCGGATATAGCTACAAAAAGGCCTTCCAGTAAAAAGATATAGCGAATACTTTTGTCGTTGGCTCCCATCGTCTTAAGGATGCCTATGTCTTTTGTTCGTTCCAGCACCATCATTAGAACCGTGCCGATAAGGTTAAACGCCGCAACAATAATCATGACCCCAATAACAAAGGGGATGGTTTGCTCCTGTAAATCGATCCAGGCAAAAATACTGCTGTGCTTTTCATATATGCTTTCAGCAAAGTATGGAAAGTCCAGATCGGTACTTATTTGTTGCTTAAACTCAGATATCTGTGTGTAATCTTTGAGGCGGATTTCTATCTGTGAGGCCTCGTTTTGAGGAGTACCGAAAAGCTCCTGGGTATGGGAACGAGCAACCAATGCAAAAGTTTCATCAAACTGTCCGATGCCTGTCTGATAAATACCGCTCAATCTAAACTGCTTGATTTCTGGCGAACTCAGCGGCGAAGGAAGTCCTTCTACGGTATAAGCGGTAAGTTTAGTACCTATGCCTGCATTTAAGGTCTTAGCCAGCTTTGAGCCTATGACCATGCCCGGTAAACCGGTACTATCTTCGTCCAGGTTATATTTTCCTTGATGGATATACTCTCTGATGTCAGTGACATCGCCTTCTTGGTTGACCCCCTTCATTAAAATGCCTGTAACTCCATCAGACGACTGAATCATGGTTTGGCCGTGAATTACGGCTTGTGCCTGCGCTATTTCAGGATAATCCTGCAGTGTGGTGAGAAGAGTGTCCGCACGTAATATTGGCTCGTCACTGCTGAAGGTAGTAACAGTAAAATGAGGAGCAAAACCCAAAACTTTGCTGTCGATAGATGACTTAAAACCGTGTACAATGGAAAGAGCAATGAGCAGCCCGGCCGATCCTACGGCTACGCCCGTAATGGCCATAGCTTTGATAAACGATAAAAAGCTGGAGTCTTTACGTTTGCCTTGGAAGTATCGTTTGGCCAGGTACCACTCGAAGTTCATGATGGTTGTTATTACTTTTCCGGCTTCATCTGCGGAAAGAAGAGTACGTCACGTATAGAATCGGAATCGGTCATAATCATAGCCAATCGGTCGATACCGATACCGAGTCCCGCGGTGGGAGGCATACCGTATTCCAGCGCTTTCAGAAAATCCTCATCAATGGCCATTGCTTCTTCATCGCCTTCGGCACGCAGGCGAGCCTGCTCTTCGAACCGCTCACGCTGATCAACCGGATCATTAAGTTCAGAAAAAGCATTGGCTATTTCTTTACCATTGCAGATGCATTCAAAGCGTTCAACTAATCCCTCTTTTTCGCGATGTTTCTTGGCAAGGGGGCTCATTTCAATGGGATAATCAGTGATAAAAGTCGGTTGAATAAGGTTAGGCTCAACATATTCTCCAAATATTTCATCAATGATTTTTCCTTTCCCAAAGCTATCCTCCAGCTCAATGTGAAGTTCCTTAGCAATTTCTTTTAGATGGTTTAAGCCCTTGCCGTATAAATCTTTACCAGTTTCATCTTCAATAGCTTTAAACATAGGAATGCGAGGCCAGGGTGCTGAAAAATCGATCTCATTGTCGCCGACCGAAACGGTAGTAGAACCGTGCAGTGTTTTGGCCACGCTTTCAATCATTCTTTCCACAAAATTCATCATCCAGTTGTAATCTTTGTAGGCTACATATAATTCAACCTGGGTGAATTCAGGGTTATGGAACCTGGAAAGTCCCTCGTTGCGAAAATCTTTTGAAAACTCATATACCCCGTCATATCCTCCGACAATCAGCCTCTTGAGATATAACTCATTGGCAATACGCAGGTACAGCTTCATGTCCAAGGCATTGTGGTGAGTTACAAACGGCTCAGCCGAGGCCCCGCCATATATGGGTTGCAGAATGGGCGTTTCTACCTCCATATATCCTTTGTCATTCATGAAGTTCCGCATGGCCTGCACCATTTCAGTTCGTTGCTGGAATACATCACGGACTTCAGGATTAACGATTAGATCCAAATACCGCTGACGATATCGCTGTTCTTTATCCGAGAAAGCGTCATATACTTTGGTTTCTCCATCTTCTTCTACTTCCTTGGGGAGGGGAATAGGGCGGAGGGTTTTGCTTAAGAGCTGGAATTCTTTTGCATAAACAGTAGTTTCTCCGGTTCCGGTTTTAAATACATGACCCTTAATCCCGACAATATCCCCGATATCAGTGAGTCTTTTAAATACTTCATTGTACTTTTCCTTGCCTACATCATTTTTACGGATATAAACCTGTATCTGTCCTTCGGAATCCTGCAGGTTAAAAAAGGTTGAACCTCCCATGATGCGACGCGTCATTACTCGTCCCGCTACCGAAACCTTTTCAACATCGTCCTCACCCTGATCATCTTTTTTTATTAATTCGGGATGGTTGAGGATATATTCACTTTTGTGGGTTACCTCAAAGTCATAGGGATAAGGGTTTTCCCCCATTCCCCGCAACTCTTTTAGTTTTTCAAGACGTATTTCGTGTTGTTCACTTACTGAGGACTCAGTATTGCTCATGAGAATAAGATGAAATTTAATTCTGTTTAAAGAGGTATTGCTAAGTCGCTAAAAATAGGGAATTAGCCACAAAATTGTGAGTTTTTTCTTGTTATGGCCGAATAGTTTTATAATATCACAATTTTATCGATTTTAAGCTCTAGGAAAAAAATTGAGCCAATAAACTTTCATTACCAGAATGGGAAATATATTTAATCGGGATCAAATTTCGTTGCCTTTTGAGTCCATATTTGCTCTCGATGACATCACTGAACCTTCCTCAAAACAACTGAATAGGTTGCATCTGGAAGAACGGAAAGAATTGAATCAGTTAGAAAATGAAAGTCGTCGGCGGGAGTTTGTGAGCTCCCGGCTCTTATTTAAAGAATTGGCTCATGAGTGGGAATTGCCTGAAAAAGAATTTCTCATCTGGAAGAATGATTGTGGAAATCCTTTTGCTAAAACCCATTCAGAGCAGTTTGAAGTAAGTATTGCACATACCAATGACAGCGTATTTTGTGGTATTGCCAAAGAACATCCGATCGGAATTGATCTGGAACCCACAGATAGGAGAGTGGCCGATGGACTAAGAACAAGAATCATGCATCCCGAAGAAAAAGAGGGGGAACATACTGTTTCTACTATCCGGTTATGGACCATTAAAGAAGCCTATATTAAACTTCGTGGCAAAGGGTTGCGATTAAATATGCAAGATGTTTATGTACAGAGAGATGGCAATGATTTTTTAGCAAAATTAGATAATGACAAACAAGCTAAAGTTTGTAGTTTTCAATTCGATAATAACTGGTTAGCCATTGCGTTTTATTCCTAATGAACTTGATCAGCCAAATATACTATGAATATCACATCCTATTCCCGACAGCAGATAGAAGAAGGAATCAATGCCGTCCGAAAAAATCATGGTAAGCCTTCGGATGACATCCGAATTTTATTTGCCCCTCAAGTAATTAATGAAGATAATTTTAAACGGGCATGTGATATATACAGTCGTGTAGACTTTTCAGCTTTTGATACGGTTGTAGTTATAGAATCGCATGATCAATCATTGGACAAGAAGCTCCCAATGGCTTCAAATGATTATTTTGAGACGCCCCTCGGAAAAGTGCCGGTGAATGATTATATGCGTAATGAGTTTTGTGACGAGGATGATGATTTTTACATCCACGATGAGGCATTTGATAAGAATATTAGCCTTTTTCAACAGTTGATGTTTATCCAAACACAAACGGAGAATATTTCTGCCGTTAGTGTACAGATTGCAGATACCAATCCGGCCATTGTTAAAGAAGCGGCATATGTATTGGAGGAGGTGCTTGCCTCACGAAATGCACTGCTGATTTTTTGTTGTGATCTTGAAAATATTTATAAGAAAGAATTTAAAAAGGTAGCCGGAATGGTATCACAAAACAATCACTCCGGTTTACTGAACTATTTGAACAGTGGTGAATCGAAGATAAATGGGACGACCTCTTTTATTGCTGGTATTATCGTGGCTGATAAATGGGGTGCTGACCTAACGTTCCTTGAGAATATTTATGAAAATTATGAAGGCAGCTTGCTTACGGCTTTTGCCGATCGTCAACGGGTACTTTTCAGTTAATAACTAGTGATGGATCAACCGGAAGTATCGATTATAGGATTAGGGGCACTTGGCACAACGCTGAGTCAGGCACTTATTGAAAAGGGAATTAAAGTAAAAAGTATTTTTAATCGTACTTCAGAAAAGGCGCATTCCACAGCTCGTAGGTTGGATATAGGTATTGCCAGGGATTTTCCTTCCGGCATCGATGAGTTGGGAGAGGTTATATTTATTACGGTATCGGATGGAGCTATAACTGAAATAGCAGATAAGTTAAAAAAGCTTTCCAGCAATATGATGGAGCATACTTTTGTTCATTGTTCGGGAAGTGAATCTGCAGAGCTGATTTCTCCATTACGAAAAGTTGGAGGAACGGTAGCATCCTTTCATCCTCTTCAGACCTTTACTTCCTCTTCTTCAACAGATAATTTTAAGAATATCTTTATCAGCCTACAGGGTGATGAGCAGGCTTTTGATCTTCTAAGGGAAATAGCCAAGAGCCTGGGAGCTCAGTCGATGGAAGTGACGGCCGGTCAAAAATCGCACCTGCATATTGCCGGGGTAATGGCTTCCAATTATTTACATACCTTGCTTCAAGTATCTGTTTCTTCGGCTGAAATAAGTGGTTTATCTGCTGAAGATATTAAGAAAGCATTACTTCCACTTGTTCAAACAACCCTAGATAATGCAAAAGTGTCCTCTTTTGAAGCAGCATTATCCGGTCCCATAAAAAGAGGGGATATACCAACAGTTAAAAAACATTTGGATATTTTAAAGGATAATCCTGAGCTCCTCGAAGTGTATAAGATCTTAGGGAAAAGGACTGTGGATATGGCTGGAAATGCCGGACATCTTAATAAGGATACTGCAATCAGTCTGTATAATTTGTTCTAATAGCTTATGGAAGATTATTATGAGCGCGTATATTCGGTAGTTGCTCAAATTCCCAGGGGTAGGGTTTCAACCTATGGTGTTATCGCCCGATATTTGGGGATTGCATCAGGAGCACGAATGGTAGGATATGCGCTTAATAACGTTTCTGAAACGAATATTCCTGCACATCGTGTTGTTAATAGAAACGGAGAGCTAACTGGGCGTGCTCACTTTCCGGATGATACCATGCGGGAACGTTTGAAGCAGGAAGGGATTACATTTATCGATGAATATCAGATTGATATAGAAAAACACTTATGGGATCCTAATGAATAAAATAGTTAGCACAGCATGATGGGAAATTCTGTAGTTTTTAAATGTATATTGGTCATAGGATTTGTGGTTTCAACAAATGTGGCTGTTGGTGTCGCCCAGACTACCACTTCAGATTCAGATCCTTTGCTTCAGGATATAACAGGGGAGGAATTACAGCAGGTTATCAATTCTTACAAGGGAGAAAAGGCTGTGTTAATTAACGTGTGGGCAACTTGGTGTGCGCCTTGCATCGACGAGTTTCCGTATATTGTTGAACTACAACGCAAATATCAGGATGAAGTACAGGTAGTTTTTATTTCAGCAGATTTTCCGGATAGCAGAGACCGCGCAAAAGATTTCCTGAAAGAACAGGAGGTAGATTGGACGACCTATTTTAAAACGGGCAAAGACCAACCGTTTATTGAAGCATTATCAGAGAACTGGAGCGGTGCTTTACCCTTCACCAAAATTTTAAGTAGAGATGGCCAAGTGGTTGCAAGCTGGGAACAGGGAGCAGAGTATGAGAAGTTTGAAAACAATATAAAAAAAGCACTAATAAACTGAATATCATGAATATAAATAAGACAGCTCATGTATTTTTTATAGTACTGACTATTGGATTATTAGCATTTTTTCCAATAAAAGATAAGTCGGCTGATCGATTGGAAATTGGAGAGAAAGCTCCGCTAACGGATGTAGAGGTTACGGATGTGTCTGGTGAAGTATTAACGCTTGAAGAGGTTGCCGGAGAAAATGGGTTATTAGTTAATTTCTCTTGTAATACTTGTCCATGGGTAGAGGCGTGGGAAGATCGTTATAATCCTATTGCAGAGCTAGCGAAGAATAATAACATTGGGATTATCGCCCTGAATCCGAATGCGGCTATCCGAGATGACGGAGAGTCAATGGAGGATATGAAGGAACGGGCTGAGTCAAGCAATTATCAGTTTTATTATGCACTGGATAAACAGGCTAGGCTGGCGGAGGCTTTTGGCGCTACTCGTACCCCGGATATATTTTTATTTAACAGCGATATGGAGTTGGTTTATACCGGGGCCATCGATGATAATGCAAAATCAGCAGAGGAGGTTGAACAGACTTTTTTGAAAAATGCTATTGAAAATTTGGTGGCAGAGAATGAAATTGATCCGAATACCACCAAAGCATTAGGCTGTACGATAAAGTGGCCAGAGTAATATAAGCTATTGGATTTGATACCAGCATTGCAGCTTTCAGATGTACAGTCATTACTGATTCCTAATTCTCCCAATATTTCATTATTTTTAAGAGCTTGTCAGATTTACTGGCAAGCCTTTCTTTTTTAATTAAATGATCATGATCATAAATGCCTACATGGACGCTACATACAACTTTTAAATTTGATGCTGCCCACCGAATTGAGGGATATGATGGCAAGTGTGGACGTATGCATGGACACAGTTATAAGGTGCATGTTTCCGCTGAATCAAATCAGCTTAATCCCTCAAAATATTTGGATACAAATGATATGGTCTGTGATTTTCAAGAATTGAAATGGGCGGCTAAAGGATCTGAAAAGGGGGGGCTTGATCATTCGGTGTTGAATGAAGAGCTGCCGGTGAATCCCACTGCTGAGCGTATTGCAGAATTTATTTATAAAGAGACAATGAGCCGCATTCCGGAGGGAATAACGCTAACTGTCAGGGTCTGGGAAACTGAGAATTGCTGGGTAGAATACACGGATGACCAAGATTGAAATTTTAAAATATAGTATGAAAAATTCCTGCCGGTATTGTTGATTTAATCTCCCAGGTAATACTCAATCGTAGAAACTACACGTACAGTTTTTCGAATTTGTTTTTCCTCCTGAAGCATGGGAGCTTTGTCACGTGCAAGTATCACAAAAACACCTTGGTTGGCACTGCGAATGCCATCTAACTCACTTCCCGAATCACGCGCAAATTGTTCGGCTGATCCACGGGCATTTTTGGTAGCCTCAGCTATCATCTCCGGTTTAAGCTCCGTCAATCCATTAAAAAGATAAGTTGGACCGCCCCCTGAATATTGGCTATTGAGAATGATTCCTGCCTCAACCAGTGTTCCGATATCCTGACTGGCATCATCTATTTTGGAGACATCCTTTGAGCGAACCATCAGTGTCTGTTCGAGTATAAAGCGATTCTCATAAGAACCCGACTGATAGGATTGGGCCGTACGGTCGGTCACTTCGAGATTTTGCAGCTCAATAGCATTTTCTTTTATGCCGTGCTCTTCCAAAAAAATTTGGATACGGTTTTGATCCTGGCGAATTTTTTGCTGCACAGTATTCAGGTTATTACCAGCGGCTACGTATCGAATAGGCCATAAAGCCATATCGGCCAATACATCGCGTTCAGAAACCCCCTTAACCGTCACATAACGATCGCCGCTTCGGGCTTCTACAAAGCCATCTCCAATAAACCACCCGGCAAGGGCAATCCCAACGGCAACTAGTAAGGCAACGAGAATATTATTTTGATAGGAAGTACGCATCGTAATCAATTATATTTTTTCTAGGGTCTAGTGAAGCAAACTACTTAAAGAGGATCTTTTCGAAGGAGCTTCAGCAAGACGTTATATAAGTTATTATTTCGATGATTAAAACGAAATTCAGTTTCTTTTAAATGCAGATAAAACGTATGCTTTGGAACCCCATTAAACTGGGTCAGTCGACGTTTCCCGAAACTCCAAAAAGATTCAATGCCATTAATGTGTTGGTTGCCGTGAGAAAATTCATCTTCTCCGTGTTTGATACGATAGTGCTTGTCGTATCCGACATCTACCAGACCATTATAGCCGGGCCATCCATCGCTGTGGATCACGCTTTCCAGGCTTACTTTCCCACGTATAATACGCTGGAGCGTCTTTTTCTTGGCGTCTTCCACGATTTCAGTGTACACTTTGCCTCGTCTTTTGAAGATGCCAAAGACAATGGTTTTCCCACCAGCACCGCGGCCTCGTTTACCGGGTATCCGCTTGGGACCAAAGTAGGATTCATCCACTTCGATGGTGCCAGCCAATGGGGCTTCTTGCTCGGACCAGCGGGCTATCTTACAGCGGAGACGCCCATAAATAGCCGTAACCGACCGGCGGCTGAGCCCTGTGAGTTCGGCCGTATCCGTAGCCGTAAGATCCATCGCAAAATAGCGGATTAATTGCCGAAATTTGGCCTCAGAAATTTCCCAGCTCTTATAATACTTATTATTCATTGCATAGCAATATGTTACAAACTTTTATAACATGCTATGCTTCACTAGACCCTTTTCTATTAAGCAGCTGATGAATAGTTATGCCAAAAAAGTAAATGATTTTAATTCATTACTTATGATAGTCACCTTCTTTTATAAAGACAACTGAATATTGAAATATCTATGAATAAAAAGCAGGGTAGGGTAGTAGATTTGGAATGTATATTTATCTGCTTCAATAATTCTTATTATCTTTAATATTGGCTATTTTTAGAAGTATTCAGCATTTAACAAGAAACTTTTCTACATGTTTAAATCACAGGACCAACTGGAAACGCTAATTGCTTCGGATAAGATAAAGGAGGTAGAATATCCCCTGATGGAGGATTTCTATACGATCCAGGGGGAAGGAGCGCACAGCGGTCGTCCGGCCTATTTTATCCGTACTGCAGGATGTGATGTTAACTGCTGGTGGTGCGACGTACAGGAAAGTTGGGATGAAGATGCTCATCCACGTGAATCGGTTGGTAATATTGTGAAGCGTGCGCAGGAAAGCGGTGCAGAATTTGCCGTCATTACGGGTGGTGAACCACTATTGCACGATCTGGATCCCCTGACCCTACAATTAAAACAGGCGGGAATTAAAACTCATATCGAAACTAGTGGCTCATCCCCGCTATCCGGTTATCTGGATTGGATAACGCTGTCTCCGAAGCGTTTTAAAGAACCGATTGATGATATTTTCCCCTATGTGGATGAATTGAAGATCGTAGTATTGACTAACAAAGACTTGGAGTGGGCTGAGAAAAATGCCGCTAAATGTCCAGAAAGCACGCAGCTTCTGCTTCAGCCTGAATGGGAAAAGGAAGGAGCGGTTGACCTTATTATAGAATATGTGAAGGAAAACCCTGAGTGGGGAATAAGCTTACAGACGCATAAATTCATGGGAGTCCGATAGTGGCCGATCAGAAAGCTCATTCTGTCGTAATTACGGGCGCCAGCCGGGGTATCGGAAGACGAATTGCCATGGCTTTTGCAAGAGAGACAGACTTTGCTCTTCTGCTTATTGCCCGATCAAAATCGGACCTGAAGGATACGCAAACGCTCTGCTGTAAGTTGGGAGATAACGAAGTGGAAATCAGGAACTGTGATGCGTCCAATCCTAAAGCAGTAAGAAAGATGAAGTTCCCTGAGAATTTTCAAGAACCCAAAATTGTGATTAACAATGCTGGTTCTTTTTTGTTGAAGCCACTGGGAAAAACTACTCATGAAGAGTTTTCAGAGCAGATACAGTCGAATTTGTATTCAGCTGTCAATATAACTAATTACTTCCTAGATAAGCTGAAGGAAAAAACTCATGCTCTGATCATCAATATATGCTCAGTGGGTGCCATAGAAGGTTTAAGGGATAGTGGAGCCTATTCAGCCTCCAAGCATGCGCTGCTGGGATATACCCGTTCATTACGTCAGGAGCTGATGAATACCGAAGTGGGAGTAACCGCTGTAAACCTGGGTCAGACACAGTCGACCTCATGGGAGGGATCACTCATTGATCGCGATCTTCTTATTGATCCGGATGATGTGGCAAAAATTATCCTGAACCTTACTCAACTTTCTCCCCGAACAGTTGTTGAGGAAATCTTAGTTAAGCCCCAGCATGGACGTGTACCTCCAATGTGATAGAAGGCTTTTACAGAACCTATTTATAAAAATTACTTAGCCCACTTCTCTGTTACTCAATTTCATTTATCTCATATTTAACGGCATATTTGCTGGATTTAAGGTCATAATTTTTCTTTTCAGCATAAAGTTTTACCAGACAAAAGCCGTAATATAGAAGGAATGATGCATAGAAGATAAATAACAAGATTAAGATCATCGAAGCGGAAGAACCATAGAGGGTACCCAGGTTTCCTGATACAATAACTCTTCCCAGTATAAATTGACCAATATATGCTAAAATACTGGTAATAAATGCTCCCATCCATACAGGTCTCCAGGGTAGTTTTACATCAGGCAAATATTTATAAACTATAGCAAGCCATATTGTAAACAGGACTATTGTAAATATAGTATCCAGTGCTATTACAATTATGGAATTGATATTAAAAACATTAAAAATCTGTTCTCCTGCAAAGTTGATAATCATATCAATGAAGAAGGTAGTGAGTAATAGGATTCCACCACAGAAGATAATTATTAAAAATAAGCCCCTGTTTTTCAGGAAGAACTTGAAACTGGGATCTTTTAATTTTATCTGGAGAATTTGATTAAAGGAGTTATGTACGACATTAAACAATGTGGTCACTATAAAAATCAAAAAAAGAAGTATGCCTATTGTCGTAAAAAATCCATCCTGTAAGTTTTGAAAGTTTTCCAGGATGTTAGCTAAATAATCTGTCGTTTCTCCACCGAAGGTTTGTTGAAGCACACTAAAAATTTCTTCTTTTATTGTTTCTACCCGGAAGAGCAGACCCATAAAATCCAAGAGTAAAACAATGATAGGAATCAACGAAAACATTGCAAAAAAAGCCGTTGAGGAACTTAGACGTAAAGGATCATTTTTTTGTAGTTCGGTATAGCCCTGCCTTAGCAAATCCCAGAACCAGCTTATCGTTCCCTGTTTTATTGTCTTCACTTAAAACAAAGTGATTATAAAATTTATATGGATGAGGTAGTGATTAGATAAGTTCATAATCCATTAACCTATATATTGTTCCAATACAATCTTCATCTATTTTCTAAGTGAATATAACCGAAAATAGTAATCCATCGGGTTTGTGTATCAATTTATTGTTGCTAGAAGGATAGCGAGTAAAGAAAATGTCTTTTTTTTACAATTACTAAATATTAGCCGGACTATTTTATTCAACGACAAATTTTTATACCTATAACCTTACTTTCTCACCTGTTTTTACAGATTCATCACAGGCAAGAACAATTTGGAGCGTTTGCACGGCGGCCTGCATATGATCCGTCAAATCAAGGTCTTCCCGGATAGTTTTGATAAAATATTCCTGTTCGTAAAAACAAAGCTCATCGTGGCTGGGCTCATCGGGAGTTTCTATTATGATATCATCTTTAATTAGGTTTCCGCCTGCATCGGTATCCGAGTGATGCATCCGAAGCTTATTAATTTTGGTATGTTCTCCAATATCAGCTGATTTACCTCGTTCGCCTTCGAAGGTATTCTTTTGAACACTAATACTGCCATTTGGGCCAATTGCATCTTTGATGAAATAGGCTGATTCACTCATCATGGGTCCCCAGCCGGACTCATACCATCCTACGGAACCATCCTCAAAAGTTACCTGTAACTGTCCATAATTGTACATATCAGAATCAATTTCTTCGGTCAATCGCGCTCCAATAGCATGCACACTGACTGGTTGAGCCTGTGTCATTTGGCACATCATATCTACATAATGTACTCCGCAATCAACAATAGGGGACATGGAAGCCATAAGATTTTTATGGACCTGCCATTGGGGACCAGTACTCTGCTGGTTTAAGTTCATGCGCATTACAAGCGGTTTTCCCAGCTTTTGACCCTGTTCCACAAATTGTATCCAGCCGGGATGATGACGTAGAATATAACCAACCAGTAATTTTTTATCCGCCTGTTGGGCAGCTTTTACCACACCCTGCGCTTCCTCAACAGTTTCGGCCAGTGGCTTTTCTACAAATACATGGGCTCCCTGCTGCAAAGCCTGAATTGCATAGTCGGCGTGGGTAGACTGATAGGTATTGATAGAAACAGCATCGGGCTTTGTTTGATTAAGAGCCTCCCCATAGTTATCAAAAGTGGGTAGACCGCCCAGTTCATCAGAAAGTCGGTTTCTGCTTTCCGGACCTCGGCTGACTAATCCGACAATTTGTACGCCTTCCAGTTGTTCATATGCCCGTGCATGAGAGGTGCCCATATTTCCACATCCAACTACTAAAATATTGATCGCATCATTACTCATTTTGAAAACAGTATTTTGTATTGATATTGATAATTATTTAATGATAAAACACTTGAGAAAGTTGCTACCAGCATATAAGATGGTATCTGAAATGGGAACGATATATTTCAAAGTAACAACCAATCCTAATCTAAAAAAAATACTATGTGCTACATAATCTAATGGGGAATAAATAATGAAAAGAAAAATTGTACTTTTGTTTTTTAATGTTTGACAAATATTTAATTCTTCACTTCATTACTAATGATTCTTGAAGTTATGATCAAAAAAATATTATTTATATTTAGAGGTTTATTTTATTAGATAGCTAATCTGTTGATACGAGCAAGGCTTTCTTATATTCAGGAATACAAACATTGTTAACTTATAGATTGGAAAATTTTATTTATGGATAAGAAAAAACAAAGTCGCCGCGAGTTTTTATCTACTGCAGCATGGAGTACAGTGGGAGCTTTTGGTGCGGCCGGACTCTTAACAAATTGTGCTACCACAGATGCTGTTACCGAACTTAAAGAGGGCACTCCACTGTCACTGCGAAATCAGGCGCCGGATGGAGAACCTCTTAAGGCTGGTTTGGTCGGTTGTGGGGGACGTGGAAGTGGAGCAGCCGTAAATTTCCTAGATGCTGGTCCTAATCTTGAGATTGTAGCACTGGGAGATATATTTGAGGATCAGCTCCAAAAATGCCGTGAACTTTTGAGTAAAGCTCGTGATGTTGAGATTCCAGATGAAAACTGTTACACCGGTTTTGATAACTATAAAGGCGTCATTGATTCTGACGTTGATATTGTGATTTTTGCTACCCCGCCACATTTTCGTCCTCAACATGTAGCCGCAGCCATTGATGCCGGGAAGCACGTATTCCAGGAAAAGCCTGTTGCGGTGGATCCTGTTGGTGCTCGAGCCATGATGGATACTACAGAAAAGGCAAAGGAGAAAAACTTATGCATGGTCAGTGGAACGATTCGTCGTTATCAGAAAGATTTCATCGAAACACAGCGCCGTGTTTCCAATGGAGCTATCGGAGATGTAATTGGCGCCAATATTTTACGCAACGGTGGAGCTATCTGGTGGGTTGAGCGGCAAGACCAGTGGAGCGAAATGGAATATATGATTCGAAACTGGCAGAACTATACCTGGCTCTCAGGGGATCATTTTGTAGAGCAATTTATTCATGAATTGGATGTCATGAACTGGCACATGGGAGATTTCCCTTCCAAAGCGGTAGGTTATGGTGGACGGGCTCAAGAAGTGTCCGGTAATAAGTTTGACCACTTTAGTGTGGCCTATGAATACGATGATGGCCGACGCGTTCATTGTGCTACCCGGCAGATTAATGATTGTGATAATGACAAAGTACAGCATATAACCGGAACCAAAGGTTATGCCGATGCGACTGGTACTTTGTACAATCACGATGGAGAAGTTATCTGGGAGTATACTTATCCAGAAGATGATAATGAAGAATCCGATTGGTATGTAAACAATCCGTATGTTCAGGAGCATGTAGAACTGGTAACCGCCATTCGCACTGGAAACTATATTAATGATTCAGAAACCCAGATTAATTCTACCAGAATGGCATTGATGGGAAGAATGGCTGCTTATACCGGTAAAGAAATTACCTGGGAGCAAGTGGTTAATTCCGATCTGAGACTAGGTCCTGAAAAATATGAATTTGGATCTGTTAGCGGAGTATCGGAAAATCCTCCTGTAGTAGGATCTGCACCTTCTCCTGTTCAACGTTATTCCTGATATTATTATGGATCGGCGCACCTTTGCGAAGCAGGCACTGCTGGGATCTTCTGTACTTTTTGCAAATCCATTAGTGCATAGCTCAGATGAAGACCATTCAGCTGGAGAAGAGTTGCTTTCTTTCAAGCCACTTTTTAATGGAAAGGATCTAAATGGGTTTAAAGATGTGAATACCTCTAAGGATACTTGGTGGGTGGAAGGGGGGATCCTAAAGTGTACGGGCCGTCCCATTGGAGTGATTCGTACTGAAAAGCAGTATCAGAACTTTATTCTCGATATTGAATGGCGTCATATGGAGCCCGGAGGAAATTCCGGAGTTTTTGTATGGTCTGATGGTACACCACATAAGGATCAGCCCTATCCTAAGGGTATGGAAGTGCAAATGCTGGATGTTCAATGGGCAGAGATCAATGATCGTCCAGTTGAATACGTACATGGACACCTCTTTCCGGCGATGAATCTTGAGGGTACGATTCCCGATAATCCTTCGGAAATTGAGGGCCGAAGTTATGCCTTGGAGAACAGAGTGAACGGTACGGGAGAATGGAATCGATATATCGTTGTATGTGTCGATGGTACGCTAAAGCTGGCCGTTAATGGCAAATTTGTCAATGGAATACGCTCAACCAAACGCAAGAAAGGATACATCTGTCCTGAGTCGGAAGGTTCGGAAGTACATTTTAGAAAGATCGATATTATGGAGTTGCCCGGTGGAGTGATATCGCAGGATCAAATAGCTCCCGTTGCTGATTAATAAGCCAATAGCTCATCTAACTTTTCTTTTAAACGGGCGTCTGCCAAATATTCTTTCTCCAACTTTGGACTGAAAGGCACGGGAATATCCAGGGAAGAGCAGCGCATAACCGGGGCATCGAGCTGTTCAAAACAGTTTTCGCTGAGGAGGGACGAGAGCTCGCTCATAGGTCCCAACGTAGTGGAGGGTTCCTGCAGGAGTAGTACTCGGTTCGTTTTTGAAACAGATTGTCTTACAGTTTTAAAGTCCAATGGAGCGAGACAACGGAGGTCTATGATTTCAATGGCTATTCCTTCGCTGGCATAATATTCAGCTATTTCATTTGCCCAGTGAACGCCCATCCCGTAGGTAATGATAGTGGCATCCGATCCTTCCCGATAGATTTTTGCACTTCCTAATTTTTCGGGTGTACATCGGTCGGGAGTAATATTCCGAATGCTCCGATAGAGTTTCTTATGTTCAAAAAAGAGGACCGGGTTAGGATCATAAAGGGCACTATAAAGTAGGTTTTGGGCATCTTCTACTGTTGAGGGGACCACTATTTTGAGTCCCGGGTGCTGCATAAACCATCCTTCGGGGGATTGTGAATGGTACGGACCTGCACCTACTCCTGCTCCGTGCGGTGCTCGGATCGTAATATTTAGCGGGGGCATCCAGCGGTACTGTCCCTTTGAGATGTTATTGATGATCTGATTGAATCCGCAGGAAATAAAATCGGCAAATTGCATTTCGACAACCGGCTTGAATCCTTCCAGGGCCAGTCCGACTGCAGCGCCCAGTATTCCGGCTTCAATAATGGGAGTGTTTCGAACCCGTTCTTTCCCAAATTGATCCAAAAGTCCTTCTGTTACCTTAAATACACCCCCGTATTCCGCAATATCCTGTCCCATGATGATGAAGTGATCATCTTCCTCGAAAGCTTGCTTAAGGGAAAATTGTATGGCATCCACTAAGCGTTTTTCAGAGGTAGAAGTGACGGACTTCGGATGTTGGGGAAGAACGGATGGGGCAAACAGCCTTTGTTCTTCTTTTTGCTGGTTAAAAACAGGATCTTCAGCCTTAATGGCCTCATCGAGTTGAGGAAGAAATTGTTGATCCACTTCTTCCCGAATGGCTTCCAATTCCCCATCTCCCGAAATTAATCCTTCTGCTTTAAGCCATTCTTCGAAACGATCGATGGGATCTTTGTCTGCCCATTTTTCAAACTTTTCATCAGGCACGTAGAAAGTGCCGGAAGCCTCCTCATGTCCCCGCATGCGAAAAGTCTTGGCTTCAATAAGCACCGGTTGTCCATTGAGGGCATAGCTTTTAGCTTCAGTTACCGCCTCAATAACCTCAAAGATATTATTGCCGTCTATCTTCATACCACCCAAGCCGTAACCCCGTGCTCGGTCCACCAAATTGTCACAGGCATACTGTTCACTCGTAGGAGTGGAAAGACCATAGCCATTGTTTTCGATCATAAAGATAACCGGGAGTTTCCACACCCCAGCTAAATTAAGGGCTTCATGGAATTCTCCTTCGCTGGTAGCTCCATCTCCACAGAAGCTGCAGGCAATAAAACCATCATCACGTAACTTTGAAGCGAATGCCAATCCGTCTGCAACAGGCATAGTGGCCGCCAAATGTGATATCATACCCACTATCCGTTTTTGAGGTATTCCAAAATGAAAAGAGCGGTCACGTCCGCCAGTATAGCCATCGGCTTTCCCCAACCATTGGCAGAATAATTTATATAGGTCTACGTCCCTGGTAGTGAAAAGTCCCAGGTTCCGATGCATGGGTAACAGATAATCCTTATCATCGAGTGCGTAAGCAGTGCCGACAGAGATGGCTTCCTGACCCATACCGGAGAACCATTTGCTGATTTTATTTTGTCGCAAAAGGTTCAGCATTCGCTCTTCGATACGTCGGGGAAGCAATAATTGCTTATAAAGTAAATGAGCGGATTCTTTGCTTATATCTCCTTTAGGGCGGATCATTTATGAGACCTAATATTAGAATTATATTAAACAGATTGCTAACATCTTGTAGTTGATGATAAATTGCAACTAAAGAATATCCATTGATTCAGAGTAACAGCCGTCTTGCCTATATTTATATTCTGCTGGGTGCCGCATTATGGGGAATCGTTGGGCTATTTGTAAACGTGTTATCTGAAGCGGGATTCACAACTTTCCAGATTGTAGCTCTCAGGGTGATCAGTGCTACTGTGATGCTTATTTTTTTCCTGGCTATTACTAACTTCCGGTTGTTACAGTTTAATGTGGAAGATTCATTATACTTTATAGGTACGGGCATCTTCAGTGTTGTTTTTTTCAACTGGTGTTATTTTACCGCTATCAAGGAGGTTTCACTTTCTATAGCAGTTATCTTATTGTACACGGGACCCGCTTTTGTGGTTATTTTATCTTGGTTTTTCTTCCGGGAACCTTTAACTGCCCGTAAAATAGGTGCTTTAATGTTAACGCTGTCAGGATGTGTACTCGTTATTAAAGTGATTCCAATAGGAGACAAGCATGTTTCCTGGTATGGAATTCTTGTTGGATTGGGAGCGGGTTTTGGGTATGCACTGTATAGTATTTTTGGCAAATATGCACTCAGGAGATATCATCCTTTGACTGTTATTACCTATACGTTTGTTTTTGCCTCGATAGTGATGTTACCAACCAGCGGAATGACTATTACTGCTGAACAGCTGTCCTCTGCATATATCTGGCTAAACATTTTGGGTCTTGGCTTTTTTCCTACGGCTTTGGCTTATTTCCTTTATACCATGGGCTTGTCAATGATTGAAAGCGGGCGTGCATCTATAGCCGCCACGGTTGAACCAGTGGTAGCGACACTCCTTGGCGTATTCCTGTTTCAGGAAGCTTTGACCTCCTTTCAGATATTCGGAATTTTATTGGTACTTGCTGCCGTTGTATTAATACAGCTCAAGAAAAAGCGTTTGAGAGCTTAGGGATGGATATAGTTAATAATGCTTGATAATATGGAATGACTATCTATATTACTGATATCTTGGGGTGCAGATATAAAATATCTCATATCAATATAATTTAAGGTAAGAACAGGGTATTATGGATCAGGGAAAAACTTCGAAATGGGCATTAGCCAGTGCAGGATTTGGAATCGTCGCTGCCATCACTTTGCTACTTGCAGGATATGGATATCAGTGGAACTGGTGGGAACTGGGAACAGCTTTTACCTGGTTGTTGCCGGGCAGCACTATAGTAGGTCTTATCGCTTTTGCCCTGGCTATTGTTTTTGGATTTGCCAGAAGAGGCAGTCCGAATAAAAAAGGAGCGGGATATGTGGTTCTGGGACTTATCCTAAGCTTTGCAGTATTGGGCACTGTGGGCTACTGGTACCTAGAAGCACAGAAGTATCCACCCATACACGATATAACCACGGATATTGAAAATCCTCCTGAGTTTCGTGCTATTGTACCTTTGCGAGCGGATGCTTCAAATGACACAACCTATGGCGATCAGGAAAAAGCCGCAACACAGCGCGAGCATTATCCCGATATTGAAACGCTGTATTTGGATGCAGGTTTTTCAGTGGCTTTTGATCGCGCCTTGACTGCTGCCCAGGAAATGCCGTGGGAAGAGATTGTGACAGTAGATAAAGAAACCGGTATAATTGAGGCATTTGACAAATTACCTTGGTTCGGCTTTATAGATGATGTAGTAATACGCGTGGATACCGCGGACACTGCAGAGCGCAGTAAAATTGATGTCCGCTCAGTTTCCAGAATAGGGCGGGGAGATATCGGGGTAAATGCTCACCGGATACGGGAATACCTGGAGACGGTAGAAAGTCAATAACATCTATGGGATTATATCGCAAGCAGGTCAATCAAATTCCTTAGGTAGGAGTGTTTACTTTTGCGTACTTTTTTCGGTTTTTGATATCCTTGTAGAACTATATTAGTGACCTGTTCAAGCGATACTTAATGCTCAAATTTTTTTTCGGTACTGAATTAGAAAACTTGGCTGACCGGCTTTTCAAGGAGCTGAAGGAAAATCTTCCTAAAGATCCGTTGGAGAAAGAGATATTTGTGGTACCGAATAACGGTATGGGCCAGTGGCTCTCGCTCAGGATGGCCGAACAGGAAGATGGAATAGCCGCCAACCTTAAATTTGAATTTCCTTCCGAACGGATTTGGAGCCTCATTCGCCTGCAGGATGATGATATCCCCGATGCTTTACCTTCTGATCGCGGTCCGATGACATGGACGCTTATGGAACTTTTCGAGGAGGAGACTTTTTTGTCCGAATTTGAGAATTTGCGCCACTATATCGATGAAAAAGATCCTGTACAGCGTTCTATGCGCAGTTGGAAGCTAGCTTCTAAGATTGCTGATGTCTTTGACCAGTATTTGATTTATCGTCCCCAAATGATACTGGACTGGGAGAAGAAAAAACTACATACCCAAAGTGTAACGGCAGAAAAATGGCAATCTCAATTATGGAGAAGATTAATAACCCATTGGAAAGATAATTATGACGGAAAATATCTGCACCGGGCAGAATTAGAGCATAATCTTTGGAAATCCATTGATGAAAAAACCCTGTCGGCAGACGAATTACCCGATCGCATTTCGGTCTTCGGTGTTTCTTCCGCTTCACCGGCATTTATCGAAACAATGGTGAAGTTATCGAAACTAACGGAAGTGCATTTTTACCAGCTCTCCGTAGATCCCAAAATTAAAGAAAGTGAAAACTTTCAAAATCCATTATTGCAGTCGCTGGGAACCGAGGGGACCAAATTTATGTCCATCTTTTCCAGTTATGCTAAAACGAATTATCAACTGGTTAATAATACTGAAGCTGAAAAAACTCCCTCAGTTTTTTCAGCTATCCAAAATGATCTTCGATCAGACAATCCCTTAAAAGGGCGTAAGTTAAATGTGCCTCCGGCTGATCAATCAATTCAGGTGCATAATTGCCACAGCCAGATGCGTGAAGTTGAGGTACTGTACGACCAGCTGTTGGCTCTTTTGGATGAAAATACTGAGCTAAGTCCTGATGAGATTCTTATCATGACGCCGGATATTAAAAGTTATGTTCCCGTGATAGAGGCGGTATTTTCTACACCCGATGAGGGTCAACCGGGTATTCCGTATGCTATTGCCGATAAAAGCGTTGGAAAAGAACAGCCCGCTATCGATGCTTTTTTACAGATCTTGGAGTTATGTGAGAGCCGCTTTAAGGTAACCGATGTAATGGACCTGATGGACAGCAATCCCATTCGAGAAGCATTTAATTTTTCAGATGAGGAGCTGAACAGACTTGAGCAGTGGATTGCTGATAATCGTGTCCGCTGGGGTATTGATGGGAAAAGTAAGAAGGATATGAATTTACCCGAGAGCGATCATTATACTTGGCAGCGGGGACTCCGCCGGGTACTGTTGGGATATATGATGCATGCCGCTGAAGATAGGTTATACGAGAGCATTTATGCCTATAATGAAGTTGAGACGTCGGAAGATGCAGAGCTGGCCGGGAAACTGTCGTATTTTCTGAACCAACTGTTTAATATTAACAAGCTGGCAAATAAGTCAATTTCACCAAATGAATGGAAACAGGAACTGAATGAAATTGCAGATCAGTTTTTGCCTGACAATCGCGACTATTTTTGGGAGATATCTAAAATTCGCAAAGCAGTAAATGAATTGGCTGAACAAGCCTCATTGGCTGGTTATAAACACAACGTTCCGTTTGCTATTGTACGAAGATGGATGAAGGAAAACCTGCAGGATTCATCCACGGGCGGGGGACGTCTGGGTCGCGGAGTTACCTTCAGTTCCCTGAAGCCCATGCGCAGTATTCCGTTTGAGGTAATCGGTATGATCGGGATGAATGAAGGGACTTTTCCGCGTTCAAAGATCCCCATTGAATTTGATTTAATGCATTTGGATCCGGAAGCCGGTGATCCCATACAGGCAGTTGAGGACCGCTATCTCTTCTTAGAAAATTTATTATCAGCTCGAACTTGTCTCTACTTTAGTTATGTGGGCCAGAGTAACAGACAGGATTCCAATTTTCCCCCCTCAGTGATTCTGCAGGAATTTTTGGATTATCTGGAAGAGTATTATGGATTGGATCCTCAATCGATCGTACAAGATCATCATTTACAAGCCTTTAGCTCCCGTTATTTTACCGATGAAAATTATTTCAGCTATTCTCAGTCACAACGGGATATCTGCCGGAACCTTTCGAAATCAGTAACCAAAGACTTTTTTGGAACAGAATTACCCGAGCCAGAAGAAGAATGGAAGCAGTTATCTATTAGTGATTTGATCGCTTTTTTTCAGCATCCGGCAAGGTTTGTACTGCGTAATAGACTGGGTATCTATCTTCGGGAAGAAGATGTGCTGACCGATGATCGGGAACCGTTTTCTTTGGATAGTTTAGACGGATATAAAATAGGGCAAGAGTTGTTAGAACGCTTTCTAAAAAAGGAGTCGCTCGAATCCTATGAAGAGGTCATGCAATCCAGAGATATGCTGCCCGAGGGCTGGAGCGGGGAACAGGCATATCGACAGAAGGCCACAGAGGTAAGGGCATTTGGCCACGAAA
The DNA here is from genome assembly GCA_041642075.1 of Fodinibius sp. Classification (GTDB taxonomy): domain Bacteria; phylum Bacteroidota; class Rhodothermia; order Balneolales; family Balneolaceae; genus Fodinibius. The sequence continues at coordinate 4,389 of JBEPXF010000003.1, read as the reverse complement.
TTCGTCAGTACCTTGAATTACAACAACTGGATGATTTAGAAGTGGATTTTTCGATCAATGACTTTCGAGTTATTGGGACTCTCTCCAATGTATATGAAGGTGCTCAAATGACCTATCGATTTGGCAAAGCTCGTCCCAAGGATAAAATCGATTGGTGGATTCGGCATTTATTGTTTCATGAGGTTAAACCCAGGAACCATTCTGGCCATAGCTTATTACTTTCATGGGATAAAGGGTCCTTTGAAGAGTATCGTTTGTTTCCCGTAGAAAATGCTGAAATGGTATTAGGCGATCTGTTGAGTTGGTATTGGAAGGGATTGCAAAAACCGTTGCAGCTTTATTGTAGTTCGTCTTATGCTTTTGCTGAGAGCGTAGTTAAAGACGGAAAAAATATTGAGGCAGGAATAGAAAAAGCTCAAAAAAAATGGGAAGCCATCGATACGCCGTCCTATTACCAGGCCGGAGAAGGAGACGATTCCTACAATCAACTGGTTACATCTCGACATAATCCATTTGACGACGAATTTACTGAGACTGCACGTCAGATTTGGACTCCTTTCTTTAAGGCATTAAATAAGGAGAAACCCTGAAATGAAACTATTGGAGCCATTTGAAATTGATTTCTCGGGTGTCAATCTTGTGGAGGCCAGTGCCGGAACAGGGAAAACCTATAATATTACCTCGCTCTATATTCGTGCACTTATAGAGCAGGATATTTCTGTTGGAAAAATACTTGTTGTAACCTATACCGATGCCGCTACTAAAGAGCTTAAAGATCGGTTGCTAAAGCGCATTCGTGACTCTATCGAGGTGCTTAAGTCCGGTAAAGTGGACAAGGAGTCTGATGAGTTTTTGGAAAAGCTATTGGATGGGGTTCATCATCCAATAAAAGCAGTCGAAAAGCTGGAGAAAGCTGTTCGCATGTTCGATGAAGCTTCGATTTATACCATCCATGGTTTCTGTTACCAAGCCTTGCAGGAGCAGGCTTTTGAGAGTGGTGCCATGTACGATGCCGAGATGATTGGTGACGATTCGGAGTTAGTTCAGGAGGCAGTGGACGACTACTGGCGGCAGTGGGTATCCGAGGTCTCTGAACATCCCAAAAAGCAACCGCTCCTAAAGCTTTTTATCGATAATAATGTGGGTCCAGACTCCTTAGCCCATGAATTGGGATCCTGTATCGGTAAACCGTATTTGCGGGTACTGCCTGAGAGTACTGATAGCTATCAAATTGAAGAACAACTGGAGGAACTTTGGGATGTATACGAACAGCTTCAGTCTGTATGGAATGATCAAAGGAAGGGAATTTTCGACCTGCTGAATTCAAATATCTTAAGTAGGTATACTGAAAATGCGTTAAATAAATGGTTCGGCTTGATGAATGAGTTTCTGGAATCTGATGTCCCCCCATTTGAGGCCTTTACCCAATTTTATCGTTTCCAACAAAGTGAAATTGATACGAGTCTGAAGAAAAAGCCCCGGGAACAGGGCAAGCAGCCTCCACAGCATACTTTTTTTAAGCTTGTTGATGAATTCAAAGAGATCAGAGAATCGGTAAGGAATTTTGAGATAGTTTTTAAGCAAGATCTGCTGGCATACCTGCGCGGGGAGCTCACCCAAAAGAAAGAAGAATTGCAGGTATTCTCTTATGATGATTTACTTTTACAGTTGCGCAACGCGCTTTTGGACCAGAGGAGAGGTCAGCAGTTAGCCGCCAAGCTTCGCCAAAAGTACCCCATAGCCATGGTGGATGAATTTCAGGATACCGATCCCAACCAGTACGATATTTTTCGCACGGTATACAAGGATTCTGATAGTGTTCTGTTCATGATTGGTGATCCCAAGCAGTCAATTTATAGCTTTCGCGGAGCCGATGTCTACTCCTATATCAAAGCGCGCGAGGATGCTCCGGCAGAAAAAAGATACCTGCTGGATCGGAATTTCCGATCGACACCGGATCTTTTAAGGGGACTGAATGCCTTTTGGGGAGGGCGGGATACCCCTTTTGTTGTGGATGATATTGAATACCAGGAGGTAACATGGGGATGGCCTGAGAAAAAGTATAATACTTTGGTTGATTATGGCAGAGAGCGTCCTCCCATTCGTTTCCGGCGATTATCGGAGGCGGGACAGGATTCACTAAATAAAAAAGAGGCGAGACAAAACGCGGCCATTGATACCGCAAAAGAGATTCAGCGATTACTTGAAGGCGGAAAAAGAAATAAGATTGTTCTTGGCGAAAGGTCGGTAAAAGCGAAAGATATTGCGGTGTTAGTAAGAAAACATAAACAGGCTGATTTGATTGCCGAGGCTCTCCGGGAGCTCAATATTAAGAGCGTCCAGCACAGTGAAAAAAGTGTATTTGAAAGTGATGAGGCCGGCCAAGTGGAACAGCTCCTGAAAGCGGTGGCGGATCCTGCGAACGAAACGCGGATTAAAACGGCCCTATCATTACCACTAACCGGATATTCAGCCGAGGAGCTGTTTTCTATTGAAGAAGATGATGAGCACTGGACTACCGTACTCCAACAGTTTAGTGAATGGCACAGGATGTGGCAAGATCAGGGATTTACTGCGATGTTTCGGTCGCTGCTGGATGAACTGAATATTGCCAATCATGTGATTAGATATTCGAATGGTGAACGCAGACTCACTAACTTGCTTCACCTGGGTGAACTTCTTCAAGAAGAGTCACAAAATAACCGGGAGGGGACCCGTAGCTTGCTGCATTGGTTGGCCCGGAAACGGCAGGACACCAGCAATAATAAGCGTGAAGAGGAGCAAATGCGCCTAGAAAGTGACGAGGAGCTTGTCAAAATTGTAACGATGCACAAAAGCAAGGGGTTGCAGTATCCCATCGTATTTTGTCCGTTTCTGTGGCATGGTCCTCATATTCAAGACAAAAGTCAGCCGCTGGTATATCACCATCCGGATGATACTGAGATTACTTATTTGGATATAAGCGGAAAATCAGATCCTGATCGGCCTCAAAAGCGATATTATGCCCGACGCGAGGAGCTGGCTGAGAGTCTTCGTCTGGCCTATGTAGCGATGACCAGGGCGGAACACTGCTTATACCTGACATGGGAGTTTGCCAAAGCATCGGGGTTTTCGGCACTAGGTTACCTGTTGCAGGATCCTGGACAGCCGGAGGCATTGTTGCGGGAAAAAGTGGGTCTAGGTGAATCGATGGATTTGTCCGGTGATGCGATGCATGAAGCTATTGAAAAAATATGTAATGAGTATTCTGATCTATTTACCCTGGAGCGCGAACCGGAACAATCCAAGAATAACCAACTGGAGTTTCCGGGAATCACAGATGAGAATCCGGAATACCATATTCGTTCCTTTGAACGTGCTACTCCGCTGCGTACAAGCTACCAAGTATCCAGTTTTTCATCACTGAGCAGCTGGATGGAAGAAGATAATCCGAATGTACCTGATTACGATCAATTTATTAATTATAAAGAGTTCGACGAACGAACTGTTCAGAAGTCCGAAGAGCAGACGATGTTTACCTTTCCTAAAGGTCCGCAGCCGGGAACCTGCATACACAATATTTTTGAGAACTATTTTTCTGAGGGGGGAAATAAAGGTCAGGTTATTTTAAACCAGCTGCGGCTAAATGGAATTGATGAATCATGGAAAAGTACCGTTTCCAAAATGCTTGACTTGGTAATACAAAAGTCTCTGCATCCGGATAGAAAAGGTCTCAGCTTATCGACAATTAAGGACAGGCAAATCCCGGAAATGGAGTTTTATTATCAAAATAATCATATCGAAACCCACAGGTTGTTATCGATTATCCGGGATGGAGCAGTCCCGGTATGGGGAAGTCGGGGAGAAGCTAAATCGGGTTTCTTAAAAGGGTTTATCGATCTGACTTTTGAATTCAACGACAAATATTATCTGCTTGATTACAAGACCAATTACTTAGGAGACACGATCGATGATTACCGGTTTGAGGAACTGAAGCACGAAATGCGTGAGGCATCCTACGACTTACAATATCATATATATACCGTTGCTTTGCATCGATATTTGAATAAGCAACTTCCAAATTATTCGTATGACGAACATTTCGGAGGAGCTTTTTACCTCTTTGTACGGGGAATGAATGAAACGGGACGGGAAGGAATATTCTTTGACTGTCCTGATGAAAAGGTTATCAGAGAACTGGATGAATATATAAAAGGGAAGTGCAATGGATAATTTATTGAATAAGTTGGAACTGCTCCGCCGGGAGGGGATTATTCGTCCCATTGATATGGAATTGTGTAGATTTCTTTGTGATCAACATCCCGATATTTCTGAACATGTTCTGTTGGGGGCTTGCCTGGTCAGTTATTTGTATCGGCAGGGCGATGTATGTCTGCCACTGGATGAATA
>JBEPXF010000002.1:6122-20180 GCA_041642075.1 Fodinibius sp. | reverse complement strand
CCCAAGATGAAGAAGAAATACTCGGTCAGAAACATTGTGTACCTTTATTCCATCAAGCTTTTTAACCTCTTTTACAATGGAGCGGGAATGCTTTTCATCCCGGGCACTTACAGTGAGGTCGCGCACCTTATAGCGTCCTTCAACTTTTACAACATCTACGGCACCGGGATCTCCCTTCTGTTCTGCAATTACGTTAAGTACATTAGCCAGCTTACCGGGTTTGTTTTCGATGTACAAACGCATGGTAAAACTGTAGCTGACACTTGGCTGTATTTCACTCATTTAGACTCTTTTTTGATTGAATTTGTTAACAGAAATAATGGCTGATTAGAACAGGAAGATACGAAAATTTAAAAAGATTTAAATCTATACGGGGATATTAAAAGAGTTGACCCATAACTTAAATATTATGCAGAAATTTGATTTCTTTTTTGAAGTATTATTTGTGATGGACATAGGCAATATTTTAAGGGGAGGGAAGAAAAGGGGGGCTAGGTTCAAAATTGTAAAATACTTGTTAACCTTTGGTGGAAGCTATTTAATTTAATACTTTCAAAAGGCATTGACGGCAAAATAATAGGGCATTTATCTACATCCAGAACCTTCCTAAAATAGCTGGATATCATCTTTTTGAAATAAATCTTTAGATATGAAATGGAAAAAGGACTTAAATCCTGAGTTCGTAAAGTTTCTAACCCAGAAAGGCACCCCGCTTGATTATATTCTAGATTCTTTTCCTGATATAGTCGTAATAGAGGATCCCGATTTTAATGTGGTAGCTGTAAATGAAAGCGCCGAATCAATTCTGGGTTATAAAACATCGAAATTAATTGGTGAACCGGTAAAACGTTTTTACGCCGAACCGGCTGAATTTGAGAAAAGAGAAACAGAAGACCTCTTTAAAAATTCTGATGGAGATTCCATTACATTTGAGGCCCGCTATCGCAAGAAAAACGGGAGTATCCTGGAAGCCGAAACAATCTTAAAGAAAATAAGAAATGGTGAGAATGAAGAAATAGGCTATCTGGGTGTTGTAAGAGATATATCGAAACGAAAGAAAGCTAGTCGGGAAGTCCAGAAATTTTATTCATTGCCACTTAATCTTATGTGTACGGCTACTCCTGATGGCTACTTTGAAGAGATAAATTCCCAGTTTGAAGAAGTATTGGGCTATTCAAAAGAAGAGATGTTAAAAGAACCTTTTACTGACCTAACACATCCCGATGACGTCAAGGCGACGATGGAAAAGGTCGGCAATTTGGCTACCGGTAAACAGGATGTGGTGGTGAATTTTGAAAACCGTGTGTCCTGTAGAGACGGTACCTTTCGCTGGATAGCATGGACCGCTACTTTTGATGAAAAAGCCGGCCTGCTTTATATCATTGGCAAAGATATCACTGAGCTTAAACAGTTGGAACAGGAGCTCATTGATGCCAAAGAGAAAGCGGAAGAAGCCAATAAGGCCAAAAGTCACTTTGTTGCTAATATGAGTCATGAAATTCGTACTCCCATGAACTCTATCTTGGGTTTTGCGGATATGATGAAAGAGCTGGCTGATAGTGATTTGGAGAAAGAGTATATCCAAAATATTCGCAAAAGTGGCAAAAATTTGCTGAAATTAATCAATGATATTCTCGATCTATCAAAGATAGAAGCGGGTAAAAAAGAAGTTAACAGACACCCGGTCAATGTTGAGCGAGTGATAGATGAGGTGAAAAGCATATTTGCCCTGCAAGCGGGTGATAAAGGACTGGAGTTACGGTCAACTGTTGATGAGGATCTTCCAGCGGCCCTTCTGCTGGATGAAATGAAGCTGAGACAAGTTTTGGTGAATCTTATGGGTAACGCTATAAAGTTTACCGAAGAAGGATTTATCGAGATCGGGGTAAAATCAGAAGAAATTAGTGAAACACAAAGCCATGTTAACCTGGAATTATATGTAAAAGATTCGGGGATTGGTATTTCCCAGGCTAAACAGGAAACTATCTTTCGCGAATTTGAACAGGAAGATTACTCTACTTCCGAAAAATATGGCGGTACCGGTTTGGGGCTGTCTATTTCCAATCGACTGACCCTGCTTATGGATGGTTCCATCGACGTAGACAGTAAACAAGGCAAAGGAAGTACATTTACAGTATATCTTCCTGAAGTACCTATTTCCACAATGCTGGAGGAGTCTAAGGAAGAGGCAAAGGGCGGGTATAATATTTCTCTCAATAAAGGGAAAATTCTGGTAGTTGATGATATACTGTTAAACCGTCAGCTGATCGTTGAATTTTTAAGAGGATCTTCCATTGAGGTGATTGAAGCCAATAATGGGATGGATGCCGTACGTTTAGCAAGGGAGGAAGAGCTTGATCTTATCTTCATGGATATAAAAATGCCGCACATGAGTGGAGTAGAAGCGATGAGGCTGATAAAAGAAAATAACAAGGATCTGCCTGTAATTGCTTTAACCGCTTCTATTTTTGATGTGCATTCAGAGCAGCAACAGGATACTTGGTTTGACGGCTATTTGCGAAAGCCAGTCGACCGCGTTCAAATTTTGGAAGAACTTGAGCGTTATATCGGTTTGGAAAAAGGAAAAGAAGACCAGTCAGTGATCACCAGGAGAGAGAGTTCAGAACAAATTTCTCCAAAATTCAGTGAGGATGAAAAAAAGAAACTGGCAAAAAACCTAGAGAATCAAATATCAGGTATAATTGCTGAGCTGGATACAGACTCGATTATGATGGACCAATACAAAGAGCTTCTCAAGGATTTAAAAGATATTGAAAAGGAAATACCGGCACCTCAACTGGTTGAGTTTAACAATAAACTAGAATCGGCTATTAACTTGTTCGATATTGACCGAATACGAAAGCTGATAACGCAACAATACTCAAAATTAGTTTCTAGCCTAAATCATTAGGTTCCCTAACATTCCCATGCTAAGTACATCCACTTTTTTAAAAGAATAACACATATTTGTTATGAAATTGGATATAGAGGAAAAAGACTTTTTGATTCTTATTGTAGACGATATCGCAAAAAATATCCAGCTACTTGGAAAAATTTTGGACAATCAGGGATATAGGGTCGTTGCCGTAACCCAAAGTGATCGGGTTGTACCGGCAGCAAGGAAACACGAACCGGATTTAATTCTATTGGATATTATGATGCCAGGTAAATCGGGATATGAAGTATGCGAGGAGCTGAAATCCGATCAGGAACTTTCAGATATTCCGATTATATTTTTAACCGCTCGTTCCGAAGAGGAGGATATTATCAAGGGGCTTAATCTGGGAGGGGCCGACTATGTAACCAAACCTTTTAATTCAGGAGAACTGTTGGCCCGAATAAAAACCCACCTGAACTTAAAAAAAGCACGAGACAAGGTTATTAAACAACAGCAAGAACTTCAGCAATTAACGAAAACAAAGGAAAAACTGTACTCCATAATTGCCCATGATTTAAAAGGAGCTCTTTTTGGAATTTCAGGATTAGCCGAAGTGCTACAGTCCGATCTCGATGAACAAGATAAGCAAATAAAAGAACATATCGCTTTAATCCACCAGTCCTCCCACTCAGCCAATCAAATATTGGAAAACCTTTTGAGCTGGACTCGAATGCAAGACGGAGAAATGGATATAGATCCAACCAAATTTTCACTCTCCAGTTGTATTGAAGACTGTATAGACTTATATCAAATTCAAGCAAAGAAAAAACAGGTGGATCTGCTCTTTGAACCTGAGGATGCTATGTTATATGGAGATGAACAGATGATTTCTACAATATTCCGTAATCTGATATCTAATGCGATCAAGTTCTCGGAAAATGGTGACCGTATTTTTATTGAAATTGATTCCAATAGTGATGTCAGAAAAGTAAGAGTTAAAGATGAAGGCCTTGGGATGCCAGAAGACGTTCGGCAAAATATTTTTGATCCTCAAGATCGCCCCAAGCGGGAAGGCACCGATCGCGAAAAGGGAACCGGACTGGGTTTATTGCTTTGTAAAGAATTTGTTGAAATGCATAATGGGGATATCACCGTGGAAAGCGAGCCGGGTAAGGGGACTCAATTTGAAATTATTCTGCCAAAAAACCCCGTTGCAAATACAGCTTAAGCTGCACTCTCAAACTATTTTCTTTTGCTATACTATTTAATCCCCCCGAATGCAGCAAAGTTGGTATTCTTATGTAAGATATCCACTTCCCTGAATCCGACTTTGCGCATCAAATCAATTTGATACATCAGGGAACGGGGTGTGTCTTCCTTTTCAATATAGCTAAATACCTGATCCCGGTATTCCTCATCTTTAAGATTCCTCAGATAATTCCCATATCGTTGCCACATAAGCGCTTGCAGAGCGTCAACTGATTGTATGACAAGATCAGAAATCCAGAACGATCCACCTGGTCTAAGGGCGCGGTGTACTTTTGTAAACACTTGCTCCCATTCCTCTTTCCCCCGAAGGTGGTGAAGCGTAGCGGCGGACATTACGATATCGTAGCGTTCCTCTTCCAAAGGTAAATCCCGTATATCGCCCTGCATTGCAGTAATTTCACCCTGAGATACGTCTTCGATCCTCTCCGTTGCCCGGTCCAGCATTGGCTCACTGAGGTCAATGAGATCGATGTTAAAATCTTGTAAGACCTCGTGCAACTTTAACGCATAATTACCGGCTCCACAGCCAATATCAAGTACATGGGTAGTATCGGGATTAACTCGGGCAGCAGCTTGAGTAATGAGTTCCAATGTCAATGGAGCATCAATAGTGGCACTTTGACCAGTTTGAAGGTTGGAAAACCGATCGACATCGTTATTAAAACGCTCTCGAATTTCCTCAACAGTTGATTTCATAAAGAGTTCTTCTACAAATTTCGATGGATATAATTACGAGGAAATATTAACTATTATAGATTGAGCAGGCAACTGTTTACCTGAACCCTCTAATAAGCTAGGCTTTTCTTAAAATAAAATATAGCCTCTATGCTAATATTAACTTTATAGACTTTACGAAGTAAGTTTATAGCAGCCAGACCGAACTTTATTTTATAGTCCCTCCATATGCCATGATATGCTTATTCCGGAGTCCCTGAGAATTCTGGCAGTGGTCTCTTTTTAACTTCCTCTTGAGTCTCTGCCGGACCATTGGTCCTGATATCTTTAATCAGCCATTCCATCTCTTTGATTTCTTTGCGCTGGGCTTTGATTATTTCTTCTGCAAGTTTTTGGACTCTAAGATCATACATTGAGGCTCGCTCGCTGGTTAGTATAGCAATAGAATGATGAGGTATCATACCCTCCATATAATCAACTTGGTCGACCGTCGCCTGGCTGCGGACCAGCCAAATAGAGAGTACCAACATTATGAGGGCACCTACAAAAATGGCAGCGTTGGCTCTGCTGTTTTTATACATATCTATCATAAATAACAGCATAATGATCGTCATGGAGCTCCCCATTATTAAAGTCATAAATAGCCGCGTTTCGCTGAACCAGGCATGATCAAATATTTGGTAAGAATGGGTATACATTAAAAGGAACATAGCCACCATCGCTGTTCCAATCATTACAAAAAATCTTATATAACTCCCGTGGTTCTTACTTTTCTCTTTCATATAGCCTCTTTTCTTATTTAAAAGAATTTAAAGTATAAATGGATAAAATATGTTCCTTGATCTATTTCTTTAAAATTAGGTTATTTGCCTCATATAACTTGGGCTGAGACAGCATAGTTTTGTCTATTCTGAACTAGCATCCTTTACATCTCAAAAAAATATGCTATTATTATTTCCATCTTTTGATAGATATGCCATTAAAAAGTGGATTATTAGAATACTTCAACGAGAGACTTGTCTAAGAATTTTCAGTTTAAGATAGAGAACACCAGTCTTGTCTGGAAAGAAGAGGCGTGTTCCTCCGAAAGAACACGGGTGTTTTCATTGAAGAAGACTGGTCTTTCTTCAAAAGTTCAGGAAACACGTTTTACAACCTTAGGGGATGGGTAATTATATGAGGACCTTAAATAAGTGAGATCAATAGAAAATAAAAATGTAATCTAATTTGCCTTCGAGTATTATCATTTAAGGCTTTTCTCCCTTGGTAAATCACAGTTTGTAATAAATAGATCCTATTACCGAGAAACTACATAATAGGACTACCCGGCTTAGCGTCGGTTTCTACGAACTTAAGCGAACCATCCGACTCTTCCGCTATCAGGATCATGCCGTTGCTTTCCACGCCCATCAGTTTCTTCGGAGCCAGGTTTGCTACGACGCATACTTTTTGTCCGACGATTTCATCCGCACTAAAATCGTTGGAGATACCGGAAACAATGGTCCGTTGTTCAAATCCCAGGTCAACTTCGATCTGAAGTAATTTATCGGCCTTTTCAATGGGGAAAGCCGCAATAATTTTACCGGCACGCAGATCCATTTTCATAAAATCATCGAAAGTCATGTTTTCTTTAAGCGGCTCGTAGTCTGTCTCTTCTTCCTGTTCTGCGGTACGCTCTTCCAGCTTTTGCAACTGTTCTTCCACTTCCTCGTCTTCTATCTTTTCAAAAAGGATTGCGCCCTTTTCAATGGGTTCTCCTGCAGACAGGAGGGAGGAATTGATCTCCTTCCATCCGGTATCATCCGAAACGTTTAACTCACTGCGAAGCTGCTTCATCTTGTTGGGAAGGATAGGATCAAAAAGCACGCTCAGTGCCGCCGTAATTTGCAGGCAGACGTGCAGGGTATTGCCGCAGATAATCCGGTCTTCCTTGCGGGTTCTCCAGGGTTCCATCTCTGTAAAATATTTATTCCCGATACGCGCGAGATTCATGGTCTCGGCGATAGCCTCTCGCAGTTTAAACTGCTCATAAGCGGCGCTTATTTTTTCTTTCTGATTCTGGATTTGGCCTAAGGTCTCCAGGTCTTCCTCCGTGGGATCAATGAGTTTAGGGACTTCTCCCTCAAAATATTTTTTAGTAAATGAAGTGGTTCGAAACACAAAGTTACCTAAAATATCAGCGAGTTCGCTGTTGACTTTATTCTGGAATCCTTCCCAAGAGAAATCAGAATCCTTTGTTTCAGGGAGAGTAGTGCCGAGTGCATAGCGTAACAGGTCAGCGTCAAAATCTTCCAAGTAATCCTCCAGCCATACCGCCCATCCGCGGGAGGTTGAAAGCTTCTTGCCCTCCAGGTTTAAGAATTCATTGGCTGGCACGTTTTTGGGCAGCACATAGTCGCCGTGCGCCATCAGGGTAGCCGGGAACATAATGCAGTGGAAGACGATATTGTCTTTACCTATAAAATGGATGAGGTCTGTATCTTCATCCTGCCAGTAGGTTTTCCACCGATCGGGATCGCCCTGCTTTTCAGCCCATTCCTTGGTCGCCGAAATGTAGCCGATAGGGGCATCAAACCAAACGTAAAGTACCTTTCCTTCGGAGTCATCCACCGGAACCGGAACTCCCCAGCTGAGATCGCGCGTCACAGCCCTGTCGGCAAGGCCATCGTTGAGCCAGCTCTTAACTTGTCCCATTACATTGGGTTTCCAGTTTTCCCGGGTATCCAGCCACTGCTCCAGTTCTTCCTGAAAGTCTCCCAACGGTAGGTACCAGTGCTTGGTTTCCCGAGTTTCGGGTGTATCGCCGGTGATAGCACTCTTGGGATTGATCAGATCGGTGGGAGAGAGGGAGGTTCCGCAGCTTTCGCATTGATCTCCATAAGCTTCATCATAGTCGCAATGGGGACACGTTCCCTTTACATACCGATCGGGGAGGAACATCTCAGCCTTTGGGTCATACAGTTGTTTTTCGGTTTTTTCCACAAAGACTCCGTCCTCATAAAGTTTTTTAAAGAAAGCCTGTGAGGTTTCATGATGTGTTTCTGAGCTGGTCCGCCCGTAATAATCAAATTCGATACCGAAGTCTTCAAATATCTGCTTGTTACGTTCGTGGAAACGATCTACAATATCCTGGGGATTGACTCCCTCTTTTTCGGCCGCAATAGTGATCGGAACCCCATGCTCATCCGATCCGCATATATGAATGATATCTTCTTCCGTCAGGCGCTTATAGCGTACATAGAGATCGGAGGGCAGGTATGCCCCGGCCAAATGGCCCAGGTGTATGGGACCGTTAGCGTAAGGCAGTGCAGAAGTAACAAGAGTGCGTTTGGACATGAAGCTAAATTTTGACAGTTAGTTTTATAGAAACCGAAAATAAGAGTATCCGGCTAAAAATAACAATAATGCTTTAGCGATGTGTTAATCAAATTTATTATCGCTGGTAGTTCTTTTTTAACAACAGCTGAGATCTGATAAAAGAACAATGAAAACAGTATAATTTCTGCTTAATTTTCGTTACCATGATATAGAGCGGGGTATGGATGGAGACGTTAATAGACCTACCCTGAATTATATATTAAAAAACAATCAAAAAGAGGTCACTTATGTCATTAGCAAAAGTAATAGAGGTCATAGCTGAAGGAGAGTCCGTTGAACAAGCAGTTCAGAATGCCGTAACCCAGGCATCAAAAACGGTTCAGAATATTAAAAGTGTTAACTGCGAAAATATCCAGGGGATTGTATCTAACAACCAGATCGAAAAGTACCGGGTAAATGCCAAGGTTACGTTCGTGGTAGACAGCAAATAAAACTTTTAAAAAATAATCTAGAATACCATTTGGTTTCCCTCCGGTTATGAAGTTCAGGAGGGAAACTTTTTTAATATTTTTGTAAGGCCTTCCGCCATTATACCAATTTACCGAACTGACAAGCCTGGATGAGAGAGAATCAAATAGAGCGTTTGACTTTTTCTTTTTAGCGTATAAAGCGGATTACAGAAAACTTTTATGCCTTTCCTTTTAGCTCCTTGCCAAGACCCTGCCATCCCCTTACCAACTCCCACGAATTGTGGAGCTGGTATAGGGGTGGTACAGGCTACAAAGGCGGGCACAATGCCACACAAAGTTAACAATAATAAACCGTCCAGGGATCGGAATTAAAGCCATATAAGGGGATGCAGAATGATTTCTAACGATTTCCAACGATCACGAACGATTCCTAACATCGGGGGTGCTGCATTTCTTTGGGATTCCAATTCCTCATAGGTTAACCGGTGAACAGGCGACACTATGTTCCTTAAACAGAACAAGCGTTGCCGTAATTTTAATTAAACGAATGAGGTTACAGTCACTATGGCTAAGCTAAGTTCTGGTATCCTGGGTGGAATCTCAGGTACTGTCGGAAATGTAGTCGGAGGCCGCTGGCGGGGCATCGATTACATCAGGAGTAAACCCGTCAACGTAAAGAACCCTAATACGGAAGCACAGCAGGCGCAGCGGATGCGTTTCAAGCTCGTTATCGAGTTTTTGAAGCGTATTCGTCCGCTTATCAGGGTAGGCTTCCAAAACGGGGAGCGTAATCAAACCTTCTTTAACCGGGCGATGTCCGTCAACTTAAAAGAAGCTGTTGGCTGCACCTTCCCGGACCTGGCACTGGATGCGCACGCTGGTATTTGCCGAAGGGGAGTTGTCCGGACCAGAGAGTCCTGCGATGGACGCTTCGGTAGCGGAGGTGGTAACTATCACATGGACCAACAACGGTGGCAGCGGCAGCGCTTCTGACGATGACGGGACCATGTAGCTATTGCATGGATGGAAACATATAAATTTAGATTTGGTATAAATGTCAATAAGATGGTATTTTAAGTCTTTACAAAAGATAAAATGTCAGCCTTCCCGCTGGCATTTTTTATTCCAAGCTTAAATTACTTTTAAAACAAAAAGCTGAGTATCGTGGAAAAGAACTACTTGTCACGTGAAGGATTTGAAAAACTGGAAGCAGAGCTTAAAGACCTTAAAGGAAGAGGGCGCAAAGAGATAGCCGAAGAGATAGCGGAGGCTCGAGCCAAGGGTGATTTAAGTGAAAATGCCGAGTATGATGCGGCAAAAGAGGCCCAGGGTATGCTGGAAAAGCGTATCGCTGAACTGGAAAATGCACTGGCTAACGCCCGTATCCTCGATGAAGAGGATGTAAATATTGACAAAGCATACCTGCTTTCTACAGTTACTATCTACAATCACACTGTAGATAAAGAAGTGAAATACACCTTGGTATCTAAGGATGAAGCCAATTTTAAGGAAGGTAAAATATCAGTAAAATCGCCTATCGGCCAGGCTATTTTGGGGTCCGAAATAGGAGAGGTCGTGGAAGTGGAAGTGCCGGCCGGAGAAATAAAACTAGAAATCAAAAATATTGAGCGATAGATAAATGAACATAGCAGTTATAGGCACCGGATATGTAGGGTTGGTCAGTGGTACCTGCTTTGCTGATTCTGGCAATAATGTTACTTGTGTAGACATCAATGAAGAGAAAATAGACCAACTGAATGAAGGGCAAATACCCATTTATGAACCGGGCCTTGAAACCCTGTTCTCCCGCGGACAGCGAGAGGGGCGACTCCACTTTACTACCGAGATAGAAGGAGCAGTAAAGGAGGCCGATATCGTATTTTTGTGTCTGCCCACTCCGCCGGGTGGTGATGGTCAGGCCGATCTCACTGCAGTTATGAAGGTTGCCGGCCAGCTGGGATCCCTGATCGACGATTATACGGTTATTGTCAACAAATCTACGGTTCCGGTAGGTACAGGAGACCGCGTACATGAAGCCATTGCTAAAAATTTGGACGAATCACTTTTTGATGTGGTATCTAACCCAGAGTTTTTGCGGGAAGGAGCGGCCGTAGATGATTTTATGTATCCCGAAAGAGTTGTAATCGGTACTTCCAGCGAGAAGGCGGCCGAAATTATGACCACACTCTATGAACCGTTTGTCCGATCTGGGAATCCCATTATTGTAATGGACCGGCGCAGCTCGGAGCTTACTAAATACGCTGCCAATGCGATGCTGGCAACGAAAATTACCTTTATGAATGAAATTGCGAATATCTGTGAGAAGGTGGGTGCAAATGTGGACAATGTACGACGTGGAGTGGGCACTGACTCCCGTATCGGTAAGCGTTTTCTTTTCGCCGGCATTGGATATGGGGGAAGCTGCTTTCCTAAAGATGTACAGGCTATTCACTATACGGCCCAGAAAAACGGCTATGATTTTCGGATTGTGGATTCGGTAATGAAAGTCAACGAATCTCAGAAAATCTCTATAGTTGAAAAGATGGAGGAGTATTACGGCACTGATGATTTTAGCGGCAAAACCTTTGGAATGTGGGGACTTTCTTTTAAGCCGGAAACCGACGACATCCGGGAAGCTCCAGCGCTATATATAGCCGAGGAATTGGTAAAACGGGGAGCAAAGCTGCTGGCTTATGATCCGGAGGCGATCAGTACCTTTAAGCGGGCAACCACCCAGCAAGTGCTGGATAATACCACCTTTGTACATGATCAGAAAGAAGCGCTAGATGATATAGACGCCCTGGTCATTTGCACCGAGTGGAATGAGTTCCGTCGCCCAACCGTTGATAATTTTGCCGACGAGATGAAACAGCCGGTCATTTTTGACGGTCGTAATCTCTATGATTTAGATCGTGCCGAAAAAGCAGGCATCACTTATATCAGTGTTGGACGTCCGTCAGTAAACGTATAGTAGAATTCAAGCGCCGGTTCTGGGTGTAATAAGATGATTTCCCAATTAAATACAATAAATAGCAAAGGTGTCCACTTTGAATGAAGATCAAAAAATGAAGCGCGTTCTTATTACTGGTGGGGCTGGATTCTTGGGTTCTCACCTTTGTGACCGCTATATAAAGGAGGGATATGAAGTTATCTGCATGGATAACCTTATTACAGGAGATAGTGATAACATTGCTCATCTGGTTGGCAATGATCGCTTTTCTTTCGTCAATTATGACGTAACAAATTATATTCATGTCTCCGGCAATTTGGATCTGATCCTTCATTTTGCTTCGCCTGCATCTCCCATCGATTATCTTGAGATGCCTATCCAAACGCTGAAAGTAGGCTCATTGGGCACCCATAAGGCGTTGGGACTGGCTAAAGCTAAGAACGCTCGCTTCCTGCTGGCCTCTACAAGCGAAGTATACGGCGATCCATTGACTCATCCACAGAAAGAGAATTACTGGGGGAATGTAAATCCCATTGGTCACAGGGGTGTTTATGACGAGGCCAAACGTTTTGCTGAAGCTATGACGATGGCCTATCACCGCTATCACGGGATAGAAACACGGATTGTTCGTATTTTTAACACCTATGGCTCACGAATGCGTCTGCATGACGGACGAGCTCTGCCGACCTTCATGCGCCAGGCCCTGAAGGGGAACCCGCTTACGGTCTACGGAGACGGATCCCAAACACGTTCCTTTACTTATGTTGATGATTTGGTTGAAGGTATCTGGCGACTTTCCCAGAGCGACTTTGTGGAACCGGTAAATCTCGGTAATCCTCAGGAAATTAGCATTCTGGAATTTGCCAAAGAGATTATTGAGCTTACGGATTCCGATAGTGAGATTGTATTTGAGGAGCTTCCAAAAGACGATCCACAAATACGACAGCCGGATATTGCACGGGCTCGAGAAGTACTTGGGTGGGAACCGAAATATGATCGGAAGGAGGGACTTAGTAAAACATTGGATTATTTCAAAGAGAAGGTTCTGGCCAATCACTAATATAATGAGTCGCCTTGTTGATCTCTATGCCTACCGAACCGATGGTAAAAAAGTTAAATTGCTAATACTAAAACGATCGCCTGACGTTATATATGCAGGCCAATGGCGGATGATTGGCGGCAAGGTACAGCCCGGTGAAAAAGCCTATCAGGCGGCACGTAGAGAATTGTCTGAAGAAACAGGGTGGAAGCCACAGACTTTTTGGGCTCTTCCGTCTGTTAATCAATTTTACGATGTCAAGTCAGACACCATTCATCAAATTCCGGCTTTTGCAGCGGAGATAGGAACAGAGGCTGCACCAATCAATCTAAATTATGAGCATGTAGAAGCCCGGTGGATTCGTAAAGAGCAAATATCTGATTATATTTGGTGGCCGGAACAGCAGCGGTTAATGAAGCTGTTAATCTCGATAGTAACTCAAAACAAATTGTTAGACGAGTGGATTATCCCAAACAAATCATAACATCTTTTGTCTTAATTACCGCTGCTGTACTTTTTGTCGGATCTACTCCCACAATGGCACAGGATAATGGAAGTTACGAGCTTCTTCCAGCACCTGACCTTTGGTTTAATAGTGTGGATGGTATACGGGTTGGAGGACGTGTACGAGGACAGATGTCTGGTACTTTTGGGGATGGTCCTCATAGGCTGGATGCCGGCGTTTGGTTAGGCACAAAGATACCTACACATCCTGTATCTTACTATATTTCACTTACAGAACCCATTCCTTCGTTATCTGACTTTGGTAGTGAGGCCAACATTCGTGGAAGAAGTTCATTTCGTACTGGCTTTCAAACGCATGGACTTTCCTTCAATAAACGGTGGCAAAATGGATTTGATGAGACAAACTACACCGAATTTGCCCTGGGCATGGATGCTGAACGTCATTTTGAAGAAAATTACCTGTTGTATTCTCAGCTATGGCAACAGGAATGGCTGTTTCCTATATCCGTTAACTTATTGAATACCGATAGTAACAAGCTGGGGCGTTATGTTTTTTCAATATCCGCAGATGCTAATTTTTTGGGCAACTATAATGATTTCGTAAAAACTGAAATAGTCTTTAAGCAAAGTATACCGCTCACTGAATCAGTAATCTTGAATGGTCGTTTATTTACCGGTCTGGCAATAACAAATACAGCACCGGAATATCGTTTTTCAAGAAGCCTTAAAACAGGACGAGGATGGATGGACAGCGGATGGACCCGCGCCCGCGGAACCATCCCGACTTCATGGATGCAGTCGGGTAATATCCAGGTTACCGGCGGTGCTAATCTTCGTGGATACACCCATCAGGATATTGATCTTTTGAATGAAGGGGTAACTCCCATTTATACTTCATTTTCTTCTGTTAACCTAGAGCTTAATTACCCTAACCCATTAAATAGGGCGGTTAATGATATTCCTATTGTCGGTGAATTTATTGATCTTCATTCGT
>JBEPXF010000002.1:0-6112 GCA_041642075.1 Fodinibius sp. | reverse complement strand
GAGGAACAAAATACGCAATTTTCAAATGCTGGACCGGGGTTTATGCTGTCCATAAATATTCCCGACTACCTAGGGAAAAATCGAGGACTTATGCTTCGGTATGATCTTCCGCTGTGGCTGTCACACCCAGGTAATGAGGCCAATTTTAAATTTCGCAATGTCATTGGCCTTGGTGCCGTTATTAATCTATAGGTGTGAATAGTGCAACGATTAATACACATATCATTCGCAGCGATCATATTGCTGCTTTCCATTTCTTGTACAACCAGCCGGTGGGTGGTTAAGGACCGCGAAGCTGTTGATAACTCGGATTATGAGGTGCTCAACGAACAGACCTTTTTGCATATGTCCGATTCGCTTTCACCTGAAAATCCTGTCCTCGAATTAGAGGTACTTTCAAACACTACCTTCGAATATACTGAGAAAATTCTGGTTGAACGTACGATCCAAGAGTACCGTTTACGTCCTGGTTTTGTAATTTTGGGACTTGCGGGGGGAGCAGCTGCATTTTATGCCGGTAATTCAAGCCATTTCGGCGGTAACAGGATGCAATCTATTACTTTAAATACCATTGGAGCAATATTGTCTGTTTCTGGATTTTTTAATCTCAAACCAGATGGTGATCCACGCCCTGTCGGGGAAGAGCGCTACCTTAATGATACCGGCACCCTTATTGAAACAGATACTGTTCATGTTGACAAGGATGTAGCTTCTCCCGCTAGTATTTCCGTGACATATAACAACCGTACCGTTTTTGAGGAGGAGTTAACACAAATTAATGGTGGACAAATTAGTATTCCGCTTGCCAACCGATTTGAAGACCTAAATCTTACAGATCCACAGCCGGGACAGTTTGAGGTAAAAATAGAATTCCAGGATTCCACCTACCACTACATAAACCCAGTATCTTCCATCCTGGAACCTTACGCCCAAGTGAATTCAGAGTTTACGGAGCTACGCAGGGAACCAATGATAAATCCAGAAAATGTACTGGCTCAGCTGGCCGAAGGGAGTCAGGTCTATGTAGAAGGTATACATAATAACGATTGGTACAAGGTGCGATACGGAATCTTTGAGAGCTATATTCGCAGAGATGATGCGGGAATACAATGGAGAACAGCTAACTTCTCTGAAGATACTGAAATTGTTACCATTCCCACCGTTCCGTTTGGTAATATTGATGTGGAAAGCAATATCCCAAAACTAAGAGATGAGGTGCAAAACGCACAAGCCTTGATTGTAACAAACGAAAGTTACGTGGAATCACTGCCTCAGCGCCGCTATTCCCATCGGGATGGCCAACTCATAGAAGCGTACCTGAAAGAAGCACTTGGTTATAAGAGCGAGCATATTCATTTTTTGAAAGATGTAAATGAACCCCAGCAGGTTTTTGATGTTATTGAGAAAATAGATTCATCAGCAGATGAGAATACGGAGCTGTTTGTCTACATAGCTGGCTATGGAGATGTTAAGGCAGACCAAGAGGGTAGTGAGTTATTTCTAAAAAATATTGAGGAGGAAACAAATGTAGCAGTAGACTTGCCTTTGAAGGCACTTTTAACCCGGGTTGGAAATATTCCGGCTCAACAAAAATGGGTATTAGCTGATATCGATTTCAGCAGGAATGTACCGGATACCCTCTCAAATTATCAGGCAGAGCAATTCATGGCATCACATGCTTCTTCTTTTACAGAGGATCCTAATACAGCTCTCCTTTTGGGCAGTGAACCGGGGCGTCCTTCACGATTGTACCGTTCATCTACGGAGAATAAAAACCATCATATTTTTCCGTATCTTTTTGCCCGGGCCTTACAGCAACACAGGACCGATATTATTCAGATATACAGCCTGTTAAATCAGAATATTTCTTATACTTCCCGGCGCTTGCACGATCGGTCACAATCTCCCATGCTCTACGGTGATCGTACGTTATCTTTTTTCATTCCGGAGAGATAGCATGTTTTATTTATATCTCTTGCTAAGTTCGGTTTGTTCACTGCTTTTAGCACACTTGCTGAAGCTTACTGAGGTCAAAAAGCTGCGCACGCTGAACACCCTTACAATCAACTATCTGGTTGCATTTATCGTAGCTTTTGGGGTAGGGTTTACAGAACAACAATCAGCAGAATGGGTAATAAGACCTTCAGTTCCCATCTTATTGTTCTGTTTGATAATTGGTGCTTTTTTTATTGGCAACTTTATTGCTTACAGTAAATCCGTTCATGCCAATGGTATGGGTATTTCTGTAGCAGCTATGCGTCTGTCCCTGTTAGTTCCGGTACTGCTATCTGTCATTGTCTATAACGAATTGATGAGCGGACCTAAAATATTGGGAATAGTACTGGTATTGGGGGCGCTTTTTTTTCTTATTCCACGCCCTAGAAATATCAGGATTGGCAATTTAGATGCTTCATGGCTCTTGTTAATTATCTTTTTCCTTACAGGTTTCGCAGATGCATCACTGAAGGTGTATAATGAAGAATTTAGTCTCGCTTTTAGTGAATCTATATTTATGGGCTGGATTTTTTTGAGTGCTTTTATCATTGGGCTTATCCTTGCAATATTTCGGGAAGGATCTTTAGCTACCCGGGAAGAGGTGAAAATGGGTATGCTTATTGGCATTCCAAATCTTTATTCAGCTATATTTTTAATCTATGCTCTTGAAGGAATTAGTGGAGCTGTAGCATTTCCTATTGTTAATACTCTTAATGTATTGGGAGGGACCTTTCTGGGATTATGGTTTTGGAACGATATCGTTACTCGAAAACAGTGGGGAGGGATAGCTATTGCAATTATTGCGATCTTGCTTTTAGTATAAGGCAACTTGTTATTTATTAGTACCAGCCTAGTTTAAAGCCCCATTGGCCAATATCAAAAATAAAAGCAAGTCCCCAATAATAGATAAAATACATGCCCCCTGTAATCAACGCTATTCCACTGATAAGTTGAAACTTATATGGGCTGGATTGGGCAATAGCACTTATCTTATCTTTCCCAAGCCATATAACCAAAACAAAAAGAAGAGCCATCACGGCAATTTGGC
This sequence comes from Fodinibius sp., assembly GCA_041642075.1. GTDB lineage: Bacteria > Bacteroidota > Rhodothermia > Balneolales > Balneolaceae > Fodinibius. The sequence goes on along the minus strand of JBEPXF010000002.1, from coordinate 3,069 downwards.
CAATTCCCTGTACAACCATCACACCGGCTCCATAAATGGGACTATTCGCACTGGCAGCATAAAGCAGAAATTCCCTAAAAACAGGGAAAGGACGACCTATAGCAAAAAAACCAACAAGGATTCCCAATAGCAGCGCTTTTGAAGTGGTTCGATTCATTAACGAACGTAGATGATTGGGGAAGGATTTTCTAACCGAGTCGAAAAATTCCATTTCGAGCAGACCCCATATCAGCATGATTAATCCCAGCAGGCTAAAAACTACCTGTGCCTGCGTTAGTCGAACAGATCGCTCATTGAGAGCAGCAGTACTATCAGCTCCCAGGAACCCAATGAAAGCTCCGTAAAGTGCCGTTATGACCAATACTCCCAATACAAACAGTCCAAAGGCTCTCCAGGCAGAGGTACGTTCTGATTGTTCATCGACCGGACACGCCAAACCAGGGATCATAGCGAAAACTATGCAGTTACAGGCTGTAAAAGTAGCGGCCAGACCCGCAATAGCAGCAAAGATAAACCCGAAACCACTTCCTTTCGTTTCATAGTCATTACTCAGTTCCGCAGTATCGCCGATGGTATTTCCAGCAATAACATCCTGACCAAATCCATCTACCAGATGATAATTCCAGAAACCGGCAATAAGAATGGCTGCTACAATAGCGGTTAGCGTATAAAACAACCGTTTACGATAGGGATATTCAGCTTTAAAATCTATAGTTGTATTCGGTTGTTTCGGGTCAGACATGAATTGTAGTATTTTAAAAATCCCTTTTAGCTAATCCTAATAATAAAAAGAGGCGGGAGCAAGTATTAAATATGCTATACTTTGACTTTTAACTTCCGCAATACATCTGCATTTCTGATAAGTAGGCCTTATCCATCAGATAGCTCTTATCAATTGGAACTTTAGAGCCGTTCTATTCATATTTAAAAATTAAGAGTATTTCTGAAATGAGTGAACAATAAGTAGTTAATTTAGTTTAAATTAGCGGTTATGTTCCTTATATTTCGGCTCTGTTAAAGGTGCGTATTTAGCATTAATTGCTAATTAATTCAGAAGGATAAGATTTTGTGTTAAAAACATTCCTTCTGATTTTTAGATAAGCAAATTTACAACATTTTAAAACACCGGTCTGATTATTTATGAGTGAAACTGAAGCTCTTGAATCAATGGTTGGTGGTGAGTACAAGTACGGCTTTACCACTGATGTAGAATACGAAGATTTTCCCACGGGTATTAATGAAGATATTATTCGGGAAATTTCCCGTCGCAAGAACGAGCCCGAGTGGGTTTTGGAATTCCGTCTGGAAGCTTTTGAAAAATGGAAGCAGATGGAAGAGCCTGACTGGCCCAATGTGGAATATACCAGCCCCGATTTTGAGAACATCCAATACTATTCTTCTACTAAAAAGAAGGATGGTAAGGAAAAGCCCGATAGTCTTGAGGATGTCGACCCCCAGATTCTGGAAACCTATGAAAAACTAGGTATCCCATTGGATGAGCAGAAGCAGTTGCAGGGTATTGCTGTTGATGCTGTTTTTGACAGTGAATCTATTTTCACCACTTTTAAGGAGAAGCTGGCAGAAGCGGGCGTTATATTCTGTTCTATTTCGGAAGCAATTCAGGATCATCCTGAGCTTGTGAAAGAATATATGGGAACAGTAGTACCTAAAGGGGATAACTTCTATGCGGCACTGAATTCCGCTGTATTCTCTGATGGCTCTTTTGTGTATGTACCGGAAGATACGGTTTGTCCGATGGAGCTCTCTACATACTTCCGAATAAATAATATGCAGTCCGGACAGTTTGAGCGAACCCTAATAATTTGCGAGGATAACAGCCATGTTAGTTACCTAGAAGGCTGCACGGCGCCTCAGTACCAGCAAAATCAGCTGCATGCTGCGGTCGTTGAGCTGGTAGCCCTCGAAGATGCTGAAATTAAGTATTCGACAATTCAAAACTGGTATTCCGGTGATGAAGACGGGCAGGGTGGTATTTTTAATTTTGTAACCAAACGAGGTCACTGCCGCGGAGATAATTCCAAAATTTCCTGGACACAGGTAGAAACCGGTTCCGCCATCACCTGGAAATATCCGAGCGTGATTTTGCAAGGAGATAACTCCATTGGTGAATTCTATTCAGTGGCTGTAACAAATCAGCGACAACAGGCCGATACCGGAACGAAGATGATTCACATTGGGAAGAATACTAAGAGTACTATTATATCTAAAGGTATTTCAGCGGGTAATTCTGACAATAGCTACCGTGGACTTGTGAAAATTAGTCCTCGTGCCGATGGAGCACAAAATTATTCGGTATGTGACTCGATGCTGATCGGCCAAACCTGTGGGGCTCATACATTCCCGTATATTGAATCCGCAAATCCTACGGCTAAGGTTGAGCATGAGGCATCGACCAGCAGGGTAGGAGAAGATCAGATTTTTTACCTGCAGCAGCGTGGTATGGATGAGGACGATGCTATTTCCCTCATCGTAAATGGGTTTGCCAAAGAAGTACTTCAGGAGCTGCCCATGGAATTTGCTGTTGAGGCCGACAAGCTGCTTGGCATTAAGCTTGAAGGTAGCGTCGGTTAATCCAAACATCATTATTAATAATTAAAATAAATATTAGAGGAATAAGTTAGCGTGTTAGAAATCAAAGACTTACATGTTTGCGTAGAAGAAGATCCATCTGAAAAGATTCTAAAAGGAGTTAATCTAAAAGTAAATGAAGGCGAAATTCATGCCATCATGGGCCCCAATGGAAGCGGTAAAAGTACGCTTTCCAAGGTCGTAGCAGGGCATGAGGCCTATGAGGTTACTCAGGGCGACATCCTGTTTGATGGCGAGAGTATTCTGGAGCTGGAGGCGGATGAGCGTGCTCATCTGGGTATTTTCCTGGCGTTTCAGTATCCTGTGGAAGTTCCGGGCGTAACGAATAAAAATCTACTGCGTCAGGCTTACAATACGGTAGCTAAGGAGCGCGGTCGTGAAGAGCTTGATCCGCTTGAGTTTGAAGATTACGCTCTTGAGAAGCTAAAGCTTATCGATATGAAGAAAGAGTTTATGGAT
>JBEPXF010000001.1:0-1091 GCA_041642075.1 Fodinibius sp. | reverse complement strand
ATCTAGAAAAAGCGTAATGAGATATTCCAGATGGCTGTTTTAAATCCACGGCTTTCATTTCTGGACGAGACCGATTCCGGACTTGATATTGATGCACTTAAAATTGTAGCAAACGGTATTAATGAAATTTCTGCTGAAGACAATGCCGTTGTCCTAGTTACGCACTATCAGCGAATTTTGGATTATGTAACACCGGACTACGTCCACGTAATGATTGACGGTAAAATAGCTAAGTCTGGCGACAAGGATCTTGCTATTAAGCTTGAAGATCAAGGCTACGACTGGTTAACGAATGCTGCATCTGTAAATGGAGAACAGTAAAAAAATGGCTAAAGTGAAGCAACAACAAAAAGAACGTACTTTTTTAAAAGATTTACTGGACTATCAGGGAACTCTAAACGGCAAATCCAAGTATTTGGATGAAGTACGCCTGAAAGGAGCTGAGACCGTCCGCAATACGCCTTTCCCAACTAAAAAGCTGGAAGACTGGAAATTCATCAGCCTTCGGGATCTTTATAAGGATACCTATAAGCTGGCCTCTGAACTAGAGGTAAATGTCCCTGACATCAGCGATCATTATTTACCGGAAAGTCAGGAATCGCGGCTGGTATTTATCAACGGAAGCTTTTCTGAGGAACATTCCTCTACAGAAGCACTTCCCGATGAGGTTATAATCGGGAATATTGCAAGCCTGGTAGAAGAGGACAATGAACTACTGGAAAAGCATCTTAACAAGTATTTGGATGCCAATTTTGACGGTGAAATATTTAGTGCTTTCAATAGTGCTTTCCTTAAAGATGGAGCTTTTGTTTATGTTCCGGAAGGCAAAAAAGTAGAGGCTCCCATACATTTCCTGTATATCCAGACGGATGCTGATGAACACTACTTTACGACCTCCCGCAGTGTGGTTGTGGCCGATAAAAAATCGGAAGTAACAATAGTAGAAGATCACATCGGATTGGGAAACAACAAATATTTCAATCTGCCGGTCGTAGAAGTGAATGCTGAAGAGGAATCTTACGTCAAGCATACCAAAATTCAGCGCGACAGCAAGAAAGCGATTCATATTGCACGTACAGCTGCCTTTGTGG